>CALDEW010000214.1 GCA_937942355.1 uncultured Pirellulaceae bacterium
ATCCATCAGAGTCGGCGCGAGGTCGATGTTTTCGATAATCGCGGCGGTGCGTTTGCCGGCAGGGATGACCTTTGGGCAATGAATAATCAACGGCGATCGCATGGATTCGTCAAACATCCAGCGCTTATCAATATAGTCGTGCTCACCCAGCATCATGCCTTGGTCGGAGGTGTAAACGATAATCGTGTTTTCGTACAAACCCTCCTGCTTAAGATAGTCCAGCAGCCGTTTCAAATTATCGTCAACACCTTTGACGCAGCGCAGGTACTTCTTCAAATAAGTGGAATACGCCAGCTCCGCAGCCGCTCGATCACTCAACGTGTCGTCATCGGCATACATGTGTGTGTAGTTTCGAAACGGATTCCGGCGAGTAACAGAGGTGCCGACGATGGTTGCGATTTCGCCTTGGCGTCCACGGGTGGCCGCCGATCCGAATGATGGTGAGGTCCGCCACATCGAATCAGGAATCGGAATCTCGTCGTCGGCTAAGTATGATTCGTAACGCGGTGCGTAGTCAAAAAAATCATGCGGTGCTTTGTAATGGTGCATCAAAAAGAACGGCTTGGAGGCGTCGCGCTGGTGCTTCAACCAATCCAAAGTCAAATCCGTGATGGCGTCGGTTGAGTGTTTACCTTTGACTTGCATCAAGTTCTCTGGCCAAGGCTTCTCGCCACGCACTTGGAAAAAGGGATCAAAGTATTTCCCTTGCCCGGGCAGCACACAGTAAAAGTCAAAATCAGCAGGCTCGTTGGTCAGATGCCACTTGCCGATGACGGCAGTCTGGTACCCGGCGCTACGTAGTTGTCGTGGCAGCGTGTGAAATTTTGGGGCAAGCGTGTCATCCAAGTCGCGCGTGTTTGTGATGTGCGAGTAACGACCGCTGATCACGCAGGCTCTTGAAGGCGTGCAGATCGAGTTACTACAAAACGCATTTTCAAACAACATCCCGCCGCGTGCCAGGGCGTCGATGGTGGGCGTCGGATTGAGTTTTGCCAATCGTCTTTGATATGCTCCGACGGCTTGCGAGGTATGGTCGTCGGACATGATGAACAGAATGTTCAGCGCGGCTTTTGACGGATCCTCCGCACGCACCTTGGAGACCAATGCTGTGGGGCCCAACAACGCCCACAAGAGCAACAGCAAACCGAACCTTCGACGACACATCATGGCGACACCAGTGAGACTAATACGGATTTGAAAGGTCGCGACAGGACGCGCCCGTCATTAACAATAGTGGAAATGCCACTCTCTCTCAAGCTTCGGAGGTAGGGTGTCCTCGCCGTATCCGGCTCTTGGGGGCCATCAATCTCTACTCGTCAGCGCCGCAACTGAACACGGGCAGCTTGTGTTTTTTAAGCCGTTTTGGCACTCGCCAGGGACGAGTTGCCATTAACCGTGGCAAGTTTCCAAAATCTCACAACCAGCGCGTAAGAAACACGCGCTCTTAAGCTTCGGCTGTTTGGTGCCCGAGAGTCTCTAAATCTTTCGCGACTGGTCCTTCGGATTTCTTTGCCTTTTCAGCAGGTGGAAACTTGATCAGCCAAAACAACAGGCCAATCGCCAGTACTCCCATCACTACAGTCGCCACGATGTTGTACTCGTATCCAACATCCTCTGGAGATTGCAGGATGCGGCTGAGAAAAGGCGAGCCATCAACGTGATGGCTTTGGGCCTGCGAAAGCAAAACGGTCAAGCTGTTGTGTGTTGCGTGGTAGAGGATACAGGGCAAAATGCTGCGAGTTTGAACTGCGATGATGCCAAGAATTATCCCTACAACGCCTGTGATCACAGACTGTTGAATGATCGAATGAGACAGCCCGAAAAACAGACTGGCGATCGCGATGGCTTGCCATTTGTTTTTTAAACTTTCCAGACCGGAGAGAATGAATCCACGGAAGGCAAGTTCTTCGATGACAGCGGGAAGAATTGCCATCACCAAGAGGATCGCCCACACGCCTGGGGCTCCTGCCATAATGTTTTCGAACGCACTCTCAAATCCTGTCATGTCGCCGGTCAGCGGATACACCACCATCACCAATTCGCGGAACACCATGAACAGTGGGTGGAAGCAAATCGCCATGATCACGGCCGCACACGCAATCGGTACCGAGCAAGGATTCAGTCGCAGTGATTTCCAAGGGTTCTTACTCAACATTACGGCCATAAATAGCGCTGGTACCAACACCGTGGTCACCAATTGAGCAATGCTCACTTTGGCAAAGGACATAAACGAGTCAGGAACACCGCCCAGTGAAAAGCTGACAAAGAACGAAAGCACAAGAATCATGATGCAGCACAGCAACGCATTACCAACACTAGGCAGCTCGGATCGTTGGCTGGCAATCTGTTTCACCCAAGCCCCAACGCCGAAACGTTCGCTGGCGCGGAACAAGACGGTTTCGCTGTTGAATTGGTAGATCACCCAACGAACCGAAAGCCAGCAGCAGACCAGCGTCACACCGCAAACCGGTGCGAAGAATTGCAGCGATTGTTCATACTGCCCTTCGATCAGTCCTCTTAGCAGCAGCATCAATCCCGAAACGGGGATCAGGCTGGTGCCGAGATCCAGTTTCGCGGCGGGCAACATGGGAATCATCATCAACGGCATCGAGATCATCATCAGCGGCACTAAATAGTACTGCCCTTCTTTGCTGCTGCGAGCGAATGCGGCCGCGGCCAACGCGACGGCGCTGAACAATCCAGAGATCGGAATCAGCGCGATCACCAGCCATAGAATTGCCGAGACCGGAGGCGGTCCCATCGACAGTCCTTCCATGCCACCGGTCAGTCGGGAGTACACAAACAGACCCGTGACAGCCATGCTGAGCAAATTCAGCAGCGCGGTGGCCATGCTGAACGAAATTACGGTCATCAGTTTACCGATGGCAATTTCGCTGCGTTGGGCGGGACTGCTGAGCAGCGTTTCGAATGTGCCGCGTTCTTTTTCACCCGCACAAAGGTCAATCGCAGGATAAAAAGCACCCGTCAACGACCAGATCATAACAATAAAGGGAAGAATCTTTGACCACATCGCGGCGCTCACACCCGCTTTGTCGGCGACATCGGTGTTGGTAACGTCCACGCCCCGAATCAGGGTTTGCGGAACATTGTTTTCATGCAAGACATCGGTGACAAAGGTCTTTTGCCACGCCGCGATGACGTCGCTGAAGCGCTGGGCAGCGATTTTACTTTTGTCTTTCGCCGAATTGTGAAAGATATATATCTTGGGTGGTTCCCGCTGGCCATTGTCGGCACCGACCACCCGAGGCGAATTGATGACTGAGGGTATCACGACCGCTAGGTCGACATTGCGACTTGCCATCTGCTGATCCAGAAGTTGGTCGATTAAGTGACTGCCGTGAGCCTTGGAGTTTTCTTTGAAGCTCTGAATCAGAGATTTGAATTCGCGGTCGTCCTCTTGCGAAGCAACCAATTGCATCAATCGTTGGTCTTTTTCGTTCGCGAACTTCGAATTGATTTCTCCATCAACGACCAACGCCGGTGATTCAGGCAGATTCTCAGCGCCGACAATCCAAATGTCAGTCGGATGCTCACGCATGAACTGGGAAACCTGCAACATTGCCATTCCCATCAGTGGATAGAGAATCAGCGGCAGTACGGCCACGGTGAACAGTGTTCTACGATCGCGCATCTGATCACGCATCTCGCGTGAAAAAATTAGTTTGACGTTAGACCACTTCATGGGACGGCTTCTTCTGTATTATTTAAGCGACGCGTTTTGCGAAAAATGATTAGGCTCTTGTTCGAGGGATTAACGGGTGGTTATCCGCTTAAAACGCTACGCTGTTGTTCTTGTTCATGTTTTGAGATGATTTGATAGAACAGTTCTTCAATGTCGTTTTCTCGGAACTCTTGGCTGATGTCTTCGATGCTTCCCTCGGCCAAGATGCGACCGTGGCTCATGATGGCGATGCGATGACATAGGCGTCGCACTTCGGTCATAATGTGGGATGAAAATATCACGCACTTGCCCTGATCGGCCAGTTGTTCCACCGTTCTAAGGACTTCGCGTGCAACGAGGATGTCCAAACCCGATGTCGCTTCATCAAAGATCAACACCGGAGGGTCATGGATGATGGCGCGAGCAATTGAGACTTTTTGCTTCATGCCCGTCGACATTTTGCTGCCCAGAACGTTGCGGATGTCATTCATCTGAAAACGTTCGAATAGATGCTCCATACGGATCTGAAGGTTGTCGTCATCCATCCCGTATAACCGACCGAAGTACTGAACCAATTCCCAAGCCGTCATGCGATCGTAAATTGCGGTGTTGGTGGAAACGAATCCAATCTGATGACGGATTTTCTCCGGGGATTCATTCACGTCGAAACCATTGATGATCGCTGTTCCGCTAGTAGGACGCAGTACGGTGCTGAGGATTCTTAAAGCCGTTGTTTTGCCGGCACCATTGGGACCCAAAAGACCGTAAACTTGTCCCGGCATGGCATCAAAACTGATCCCGTCAAGCGCTGTGAAGGCCCCTGACTGAAGGTCTTGGTAGCTCTTTCTTAGTTTTCGAACGTGGATCATAGGGGGGAAGTTCAATCAGTACGGTTTGTGACGAAGCCGACGGTGAAGAGGGACGTCTAGGGTTGGCTGACAATTTGCAAGCAAACGGTCGATGGACCTTAATACGTGGAACTGTACCTTACGTTTAAGACACGTCGACGCACGGTTGAAGTTGAAGTTCGAACAGATTGCTTTCGTTAAAACATTTGTTGATCGAAATAACCCGACCATGTGCTTCAACCCTCACAATTGGGCTTTATCCTGCTGTCGCGTATCAGTGGGTAAATCAAGATTAAAGAATAGACGCTAAACCTCGGAACTCAGATGAACAACGACACCTTCTCAGATGGTCAATCCATTGAATCCAATGCAGATGTGGAAATTCCGCAAATCCCTTTGCCTGGAGATCGTGACGGCGAAGCTACGGATAATCATTTCGATCCAACCCGGGAACAGATTCCTCAACCGCCTGAATCACTGCGGGACGCTGGACTACACCCCAATGACATCTACCCGTTAGTGCTTAAGTTCTTGTTTCTGCATGGTAGTCAGCCCGGCAGTAAAATCTCAAAGCAGGTGAAGCTGTCGTTCAGTATTCTTGAACCCATTTTGGCTTCGCTGAAAAATGACCTTCTTATCGGCCACAAGAAATCAGCTGGAGTTGGCGACTTTGAATACGAACTTTCTCCTAAAGGCGTCGAACAGGCAAAAATGCATCTGTCTCGTACAACGTACTGCGGAGCTGCTCCTGTCGGTATTCCGGACTACGCGGAAGCCGTCATGCGGCAGTCGGTGCGGCATCTGAAGCCAACGTTCGACCACGTTCGCAATGCTCTGGCGGATTTGCTGGTGTCAGATTTAATGGTCTGCCAATTCGGACAAGCAATCAATTCCGGACGAAGTATGTTTTTGTTCGGGCCTCCCGGAAACGGCAAAACCAGTTTGGCCAAGCGCGCAATTCGCGCCGTCAGCGAAGTTGTTTGGATCCCACGGTCGTTGACCGTCGGCGGTGAAGTGATTCGAATCTACGACCCCAGCATTCACGAAGCGGCGCCGCTTCCCCAAAACACGTCTATCACAATCGATCAACAGTTTGATGAACGGTGGGTGCGAATTAAACGACCAACCATTGTCGTTGGCGGTGAACTGGAGATGAAGCACTTAGAAGCGACTTTGAATCCGGTTACTGGAATCATCGAAGCCCCGGTTCACGTGAAGAGCAATTGCGGTTGTCTGGTCGTCGATGACTTTGGCCGCCAGCAGATCACAACAACGGAGTTGCTCAATCGCTGGATCGTGCCCATGGAGTCGGGGAACGATTTTCTGAATCTTCCCTCGGGACGACAGATCTCGCTGCCGTTTGAACAGTTGCTGATTTTCTCAACAAACCTAGACCCAGTCACGCTGTGCGACGAAGCGTTCCTGCGTCGGATTCCGTACAAGATCGAAGTCTTCGACCCAACGGAAATTCAGTTCCGCAACTTGTTCGACAAACTGTTGAATCAGATGGGGTTCCAAGTTCAAGAAGGCGTTGTGGATCAGCTGATTGAGTACCACTACAAGCGGACCAACCGCCCGTTCCGATTCTGTCATGTGGGAGATCTATTGAATCAGGCGAAGGACTTCTGCGATTTCCATCGCCGGCCGTTGGTCTTTGACCGTGACATTGTGGAACTGTCGGTGCTGAACTACTTCTCAGGGATGGGGATTTCGTAGGAGCGTCTTTAGGTAAAACGCCGCTGCATGTTAGCGGCATGGCGCTAGCCGCTGGTGCGCTGAATAACGTTTTCCCGACGCTTATGGCGAAGTCTCCTCAACCCGCGGCCAGCGGCTAAGGTTTGCAAAGAAGGTGCAGCTCAAAGAAGGTGCAGTTGCGTTACCGCTGAGCCGTCACCAGCGACATGAACTCGGTCCGCGTCGCGACGTCGGTCTTGAAGACGCCTCGCAGCGCGCTGGTCACGGTGGTGCTTCCATTTTTGCGGATGCCGCGCATCGTCATGCAAGAATGTGAAGCAGAAATCACACAGCCAACACCAGCGGTATCCAGTTTCCCTTCCACCATTTCGGCAATCGTTTGCGTCATGCGTTCTTGAACCTGAGGGCGACGGGATACCTCTTCAACGACCCGCGCCAGCTTGCTCAGGCCAGTGACCTTGCCATTGGGTATGTAGGCCACATGAGCAACGCCACTGAAGGGCAGCAAATGATGTTCGCACATGCTGGTGAAACGAATGTCTCTCACCAACACCATTTCATCATAGGTTTCAGGGAACGTGACCTTCAAATGCCGTTCGGGATCAAGATGTAAACCTGCGAACATCTCCGCGTACATGTGGGCGACGCGCCGAGGCGTCTCCAAAAGTCCCGGGCGATCAGGATCCTCCCCCACGGCGGTCAGGATCGTGCGGACGGCTTGTTTAATGGCGTCCACATCGACAGGACTATCTTCGATACGGAAGTTTTTGTTTTCTTGAGGGTCCACAGTATGAATTGGTTTTGAAAGAAGAGGATTATAGAAAAGAGAACTCAAACGCTTCAGGTCGAACTTTTTTGCGATACCCGGGTGTCGGTGGAGAGACTCGCCTGGCGACAGACCGACGCGATACCATCTACGTCCAGATTCAGTTCAGCCAGCAACTCTGCCCGGTCACCGTGTTCAACAAATCGGTCTGGGATGCCAATTCTGTGAACGTGGGAAGTTGGAAGTCGAAGTTCGTTAGCGGTCTCCAAGAGGGCACTGCCGAAACCACCCATCAACATCGCTTCTTCAACGGTCACCACGAAATCGTAGTCCGTTAAGCACGTTTTCACCATGTCGATGTCGATCGGTTTGACAAAACGGGCGTTGACGACACTAACGTTGATTCCTTCAGTCGCCAGAACCTCCGCCGCATCCAGGCAATCCTTCAGCGGTGTGCCGGCGCAAATGATGACTCCATCAGAACCCGTTTTTAACGTCTCTGATTTTCCAAGTTCGATCGGAACCAACGTTCGTTTGATTTCGTTAGCGGTCAATTTCGGATACCGAATAGAGCATGCAACATCGTGCTGAAGCGAAAAGTCCAACATCGCTCCCAGATCGTTTGCGTCTCCCGGGGCCATCACCACCATATTCGGAAACAGCCTCAAATATCCAAAATCAAACGTACCATGGTGCGTTGGGCCGTCATTGGCCGTCAAACCACCACGGTCCAACAGAAACGTCACCGGCAATTTCTGCAGACAGACTTCTTGGAATATCTGATCGTAGCTGCGTTGCAAGAATGTGCTGTAAATGTCGACGATCGGACGCATGCCTACTTTTGCTTGTCCAGCCGCGAACGCAACGGCATGCGATTCGCAGATCCCGACGTCAAAGAAACGGTCAGGGAATTTCTCACGCACGGGTTCGAGCTTCGTTCCCTGACACATCGCGGCAGTGATGACGGTGACCTTGTCGTTGTGTTCCATTTGGTCGTAAATAGCATCGCGTGCGTAATTGGTGTACGCTTTGCTGCTGTTGGTCGATTGAGGCACTGCTTCGCCTGAATCGGTCAGATCAAACGCCGGTGGCGTATGGAAATAGACAGGGTCTTCGGCGGCCGGTTTGAAGCCGTGACCTTTTTTGGTGATCACGTGTAGCAAAACCGGACCATCGACATCGCGGACCATTTTCAGATATTTTTTCATCAGCGCGATGTCATGGCCGTCGATGGGACCAAAATATTTGAAGCCAAATTCTTCGAACATCATGCCGCCATGAAGCCCCGCTTTGACGCCTTCCTTGATTTGGAACAGCAGTCGTTCGGTAGAATCGCCCAGCACCGGCACTTTATTCAGCATGCTGACAACTTCGGTTTTCATGCCGGAATAAATTCGATTAGTGCGAAGCCGATCGAGGTAGCTGGCGATACCGCCGACTCGTGGGCAGATCGACATTTCATTATCATTGAGCACGACCAGCATTTTGCTTTTAAGTTCGCTGGCGTTGTTGATCGCTTCGAAGACGATACCCGATGGGAATGCTCCGTCTCCAATGACGGCCACCGAGTAATTATCGCGGCCCATCAGCTGGTCACCGCTACGAAGCCCGACGGCGGTGGATACACTGCAGCCGGCGTGACCGGTCATAAAGAGGTCGTAGTCTGATTCTTCTGGATTGGGATAGCCCATCAAACCGCCGCGCGTTCGAATGGTCGGAAATTCGTCGAATCGGCCGGTGATCAGCTTTTGCGGATAGATCTGGTGACCGGTGTCCCAGATCAGCCTGTCTTTGAGAAAATCAAACGTGCTGTGCAGCGCCAGCGTGAGTTCGACCACGCCAAGATTGGACGCGAAGTGAGCGGCCCTCAGCCGCAACAAATTACACAGCGTGTCGCGAATTTCATCGGCGGCTTGATTCAGCTGCTTCACCGGCATGTCATGCAGGTCTTTAGTCGATTTAAGTGTGGATAGGATTTTGGACATATGTCATTCGCTGATTGAGAATATGTATGGCGCTTTATTGATTGCGATCGACGACGAACTGCGCCAGCAATTTTAAAGGTTCCGCTTTGTCGCCAAAGGGCTCAAGGGCAGCGATGGCTGCCTGAGACATTTGAGCGGCTCGAATCTGGCTTTGTTCGGCTCCGATCAGTGCTGGATAAGTCAACTTCCCCAGCCCGGCGTCTTTGCCGGTCTTCTTCCCCATTTTGGCTTGCGAGCCCTCTAAATCCAACAGATCATCGACGATCTGAAACGCTAAACCCAAATGTTTTCCATATTCGGTCAGACTTTGTAACTTTTCGGGACTCGCGCCAGCGGTCAAACCGCCCAATTTCAAGGAAACCGAGATCAAGGCACCCGTTTTGCGACGGTGAATTCGTTCCAACGAATCGAGATCGGCATCTGCAAATTGGAATCCAAGGTCATCCGCTTGACCGCCCACCAGTTGCGAAGGGCCCGACGCGTGAGCCAGCGCGGAGACACATTGTGCTGCGACACTGGCCGGTTGGATGTCTTTGACCAGCACCTCAAACGCCATTGGAATCAAAGCGTCGCCCGCCAACACGGCTGTTGCTTCGTCGAAAGCAACGTGACAAGTGGGGCGGCCTCGACGCAATTCGTCATCGTCCATCGCCGGCAAGTCGTCATGGATTAACGAGTAATTATGAATCATCTCCACCGCGCAAGCAGCAGGAATCGCGTCGTCGATAGATCCGCCGCACATTTCGGCAGCCACCAATACCAACAGCGGACGAAAACGTTTTCCTGGAGCCAACAAACAGTAACGAATCGCTTCAGCTAATCGTTGTGGGCAATGGTCATCGAATTGAGTGTACGATTGGAGTGCATCATCGATGCGGCAGCGATAGGCTTCGATGGCGGGTGGAAAAAGAGTCGATGTCGTCATGGGGCGGTTGGTTCGTAAGTTGTCTGGGGTGGCGCTTGCCCTGCCCTGTAAAGTTAAACCGTACTCAAGCCTCAGCGGCAACGGGAATATTAGATTCCTGTACCAACCCTTGACCCACAGCGACCGGCAAATTCCGGCCTTTTTCTTCTACGATTAAGGAAAATTGTCAGCACACATTTTAGAACAAGCCCTCAGAATCGTCCATGTCTTCATCTTCATCGATCTGATCGTTTTGGCTGGATTTGCGGCCTGATTTAGAAGTTGATTTTTTTTTGGAGGTACTTCGGCGAGTGCCCGAGGTCATTTTTTCGGACGCCGTGTTGTCAAATGACTCCACGATCGCGTTACCTTCGGCGTCGATCTTTATCAGTTTTTCGATCTTCTGTTTGGCTGCCGCAATCGCGCGATGACAATGTTTTAGATGTGTTATACCGCTTTCGTATTGCTCCAAAGATTGGTCCAACGTCAAATCCTCAGACTCCAGCAATTCTAAACACTGCTTCAGTTGTCCCAGCGCGTCCTCGAACGTGGGAAGATCCTTTTTCGCATTTGTTTTCTTCTTGGCCATGCCTCTAATATAAACGCAAACGCCACGTTTCAAAAGGCTCCCACCGACAGCCTGCCGCTTTGCGATTTGGATTAACGCGGCAGCGGGCGGAGTAAGAATTTAAAATCGAGATTACCAGAGAGCACCTTCTGATGATCCATTGGTTTGGCTGCCATGCCTCCGACGCCAGATTGGCCCAAGTCAATATTCAGCGTGTAAAAATCCTGCTCCTTGAGTTCCGGCGGATGTTTGGCGGTTTGGATTGATTCAGAAGAATAGGGCCAGACAGAAAAATTAACCAACGGCAAGCCTTCGATCATCAGCCCGGATTCAGCGTCTTTGGTTTGAAGCTTGACCCAACGGGTGTCCGTATGGTTGCCGTTGGCTTGAGGTTGAGCGTAGGAATTAAACATGTCATCGGTTGCGGCACGGTACAGCCCGACTTCCGCACCGCGTTTGCGGTCGCTGTAATTTTCCCAAGGGCCTCGTCCGTAGTATTCCGTTTGTTCGTACGCTTTGGCGATGCCCATCGTCATTCCAAACGACGGCATGTCGGGAAGCTTAGGATCGCTCTTTAACTCTAGGTGAACCGTAATCGCTCCATCGCCGTGGAATCCGTAGGTCGTCTGTAAGCTCACTTTGTCTTCGAAAGATTGCTGGACCAAAACGTCCACCGAATCTTCACTGCTTGATTCAACGATGACCTTCTCCGTTTTAATTTCATCGGTAATCTTCGACCAGATTTTTTTCTGCCCGCCGAATCCCAAAAATCGTTCGTCGTTGTCGGTCATCGGACGCCAGAAATTTGGACGCATCGGCTGCCGGATTTGTTCGTCGCCGTCAATTATCCAAGAGATCAATTGGCCCGTCTGTTTCGAAACTTTAGCCGTGAAATTCTCTCCTTTGATTGCGACATCATCGTCGGAAACGGTGGATGCCGGTTTCGCAGCTTCTGAGGTGTAAGATGCTTTTGGTTTGCCGGGATCAAGCAGTAACTTGTCCGAGGCAATTTCGAAGCCTTCTTTGCACCAAAGCCGATTCGATTTCTCGTGAACGCTCAGCCTCAACCAGTATTCTGATTCCCCGTCGACCGAAAGAGCACTCATGGGAACTTTTACAACGGCGTCGGTTGCCGCTTCAATGTCCTGTGGATCTAAAGTGCCCGATTCTAGTTCGGACCCGTTTTCAAAAACGGCCCACTTAATTCCATATTGATTCAAATTTTGAAAGTCAAAGCGGTTGGTGATCTTAACTTGTCCAACGTCCAGCCCTTCATTGTCGAACTTCACTGGCTGGAAAACGTAACGGCATTCCCAAGCATGCGGGTTTGGAGTTCGGTCAGATGCAAAAACGCCGTTGAAACAAAAGTTACTGCTGTTGGGGATGTCGCCGTAGTCGCCGCCGTAGGCGTAAAAGGTTTTGCCGTCGTCGGTTTTCTTCTCAATGCCTTGGTCGATCATGTCCCAGATAAAACCGCCAATCAAATTTGGTTTGGGACGTATCACATCCCAGAATTCGCCCAGCGTTCCAATTGAATTGCCCATCGCATGAACATACTCGCATAGCACGATGGGGCGTTTTAGTTTGGGATTGTCTCCCATGTTGGCGACCTGAGCCACCGTTGGGTACATGCGGCTGATGACATCCACACAAGGATGGTCGTCCGGGTTAGCCATTTCGGGGATCTGTTGAGACCGATATCCCATGTTCGGTTTGTGATCGGGGTCTGCTGGGTTGCCTTGCGCGCCTTCGTAATGGACGAAACGAGTCGGGTCGTAATCGCGAATCCAAGCCGCAGCGGCCGCAAACGCAGGTCCCATCCCTGACTCATTGCCCATCGACCAAGAGATCACGCTGGGGTTGTTCTTGTCACGCAACACCATCCGAAAAATGCGACTGGCAATGGGTAACATCCAATTGGGTTGCTGCGGAATGTACCCGCCAAGATGATGTGTTTCGATGTTGGCTTCGTCCATCACATACAAACCGTACTCATTGCAGAGTTGAATAAAGTAGGGATCGTTGGGGTAGTGCGATGTTCTGACGGCGTTGAAATTGAATTGCTTAAGCAGCTGAACATCTTTTCGCATATCGTCACGCGTTAGCGCTTTGCCGCGTGTGGGATGCGAATCGTGGCGGTTGACGCCCATTAGCTTGACTGCCTGCCCATTGATCAACAGCGCGTTGTCATCGGAGAATTCGACTTTGCGAAACCCGATGTCGTGAGACCGCGCTTCGGTGACTGCGCCTTGCGGGTTCACCACCGAAAATACGATGCGGTAGAGATTGGGAATTTCCGCGTTCCATTTTGCGGGGCTTTTGACTTCGGCCTGCATCAAAGCAAATTCGTTAACGTCGCGAGCGGGCCAGCGCTCGAAATAGATTTCTTTCAACGTCGTTGAAATGGGATCGGCCAACACGGCTTTGTCATCGGCGTCGTACAGCTGAGCCGTGAGTTGCCATTTGTCCAAATTGTCGGCCGCTTGTTTGACCCAAAGCTTGGGGCGGATTTCCAGCGTCGCGTTTTCTAAATCATCGTCGAAGGTTGTTTTGATATGAAAATCATTGAGAGCAATTTTTGGTTGGGCCAACAGCATCACTTCGCGCTGAATCCCACTCAGCCGCCACATGTCTTGATCTTCAAGGTAGCTACCGTCGCTCCACCGGAATACCTCAACGGCGACGCGATTTTTGCCTGCAACCACATAGTCCGTCACATCGAACTCAGCAGCCAAGCAGCTGCCTTGGCTGTAGCCGACTTCTTTGCCGTTGATCCAAACGTAGAACGCCGAAGAAACGCCACCAAAGTGGAGAATAATCGACTGCCCAGTCCATTCACTTGGGACTTCGAAATCGCGAAAGTAGCTGCCGACCGGATTGGCGCGATGAATCTTGGGCGGCTGAGGTGGCTGCGGTCCTTTCCAATCGTACTTCAAGTCCGGATCGAAAATGCCGGGCGTGAAAGGGTAAGTAATGTTGGTGTAGATGGGTTGCCCGTAACCATGAAGCTCCCAGTTTGAAGGAACGGGAATGTCACTCCAGCCCTCACCCGCAAAATCTTTGGCCATGAAGTTTTCGGGGCGTTGGTCGGTTGTTTCAGCGAAATTAAACTTCCAAACGCCGTTGAGAAACTTCACCCGCGATTGCTTACGATCTCCCGCCAATGCATCGGCGGCGTTCTTGTAGGAATAGGTTGCCGAACGAGATTCAAGCTTGTTCTTTTCGAACACCAACTCGTTTTCCCAGTCGCTTTGCTGAGCCAACAAAGACAAAGATCCGCCCGTGGAAAATACCAATACAATCGCTAATGCAAAAAGCGTTTTCAAAGAAGTGTTCCTTTATATTCAACGGGTCAGAATCGAGCGCAGGGGTAACTCAAAGCCTCGCCCAAAGGGCTACCGAACGTAGTTTGTCAGCGTTTATTGCGCCGAAGTCAATTATTGCACAACTAGATTCGAATGTCAGGCAGTTGTTAACAATAAGTCTCGTTTTTTGAGAGGAGGAACCGGCAGGGAAGATCACCGCCTGTCTAGTGCAGCGTTACATCTTAGTTTTAGGGTAGTGGATGAGGCCACGAATCCTGCGGCTGCATTAAACGATGCATTAAACGCTGCATTAAAAGGTGAATTAATAGGTAGAGGAGGGGCAGAACTCGTTGCCTCATCCACTACCTTCAACCCCAAATCTAAGGTGGAACATGGCACTGGTTTCAATTGGGTACGTCAAAACCGGTTTTGCTTTTCAGGCTAGAGTTGCCGCAACAAGAAGTTGGTCAGTCTAGGGCGCGCAAATACAAAGGCCCTAAAATTGCCGCCCCAGCTTTTTTTGAAAAAGCAAATACAGAAACATTGAGTTGGTTACGAGATAGCGTTTCCAAAGTCGACGCGGTTCGGTCATCAAACGATGCAACCACTCGAGCCCTCGGTCTTGTAACCACCGTGGCGCTTGAGCTGTTTCGCCCGCGTGAAAACTGAAAGCCGCTCCAACAGCCATCATCGCCGCGTTGATCTTCCCTTGATTATTCGAAATCCATTTCTCTTGGCGGGGACAACCGCGTCCGACCAACAAGATGTGCGGTCGTTTTGCATTAACCATTTCCGGCGTCAGTGTATCGACGGTCGGGTCGTCTTCACGGTAGGTGCCGCAGATGACAATGTTAGGATATTTCTCTCGAATGAAATTTGAAAACCTTTCGACCGTTTCCTCAGACTTGCCCCCGTAGAGAAACACGCGCAGTCCCAACGGGTTGGCTTTGTCGAGCACGTGCAGCGTCAACTTTGGGCCATAAACGCGATCCTTGAGCCCAACATTGTAAAAATGGTTCATGCACCACCGAACAGGTTGACCATCGGGGACAATCATGTTCGCCGTTTTCGTAGCCTGTTTCATTTGTTCATCGCTGTGGTTTTCAATAATGCCATGAACGGGCAGCGCGAACACAGAAAATGACTCGTTTCGATTGGCCGCGTCGACAATGACGCTACTGGCTAAATCGTAGTCAACGACGGCGAAGTCGATGCCCAGTATATTTACTTTCTTGAAATCAGCCGCGCTAGACAAGATGGGGTTCCTAGAGATGCTCTCGGGAAGGTGACGATTTGAAGTTTAAAGGAAAAGATTGCTTGTGTTTTACAATCCGCTTGGTCGGCAAAGAAAGACAAGCGCAGATTCACCAGCGAAATAACAACCAAGTCATGTTAGTCAGGATTTTGTTGTTTAAAAGCAGGTTTTTAAAATCTCTTCACTTTCCCGTTTCTTCCCACCAACCGCGCGGCGGTTGATAGTCGGGTTCTAACATCTGTGCGTGTTGGCGCTCCAGCTTAGGAAGATCCTTTTCTCTGATCCGAACCTTTTCCTTCGCCAGCGTTTTGGAACTAAACTCTGGATTGGTTGTTGGCATTGCGGCGCCCGTTTCCTTCAACCAATGATCCAAGTCAGCCTTCATCGCGGCAGCGATCTCAGGGTGTTGCGATGCGACATCGGTCTGTTCCCCAATGTCGTCGGCCACGTTGTACAGCTCAATCGAATCCTCTTCATAGTATGAAATAAGTTTCCAATCACCTTTGCGGATGATCGACGATGGCTCCCCGCCTTGGTTGCCATAATGTGGGTAGTGCCAAAATAGACTGCGCTTGTTCAGCAATTCTAAATCCGCCCGAGTCGCTTCGGTTGGGTTGTTCGTCAGAACGGGAACCAGACTTCTTCCATCAACGTGCTGGTTTGGCAGCGGCGGCAACTTGCAGAGATCCAGCAGAGTCGGATAGAAGTCCGTTCCAATGGCAAGCACATCTGATGTCCCTGAACGAACACCGCTGTAGCGAATATAAAACGGCTCGCGGATGCCGCCTTCCCACTGGCGTCCCTTGCCACCACGCAGCGGCAGGTTCGACGTCGCTTTTCCGTCTCCGGCTGAGACGCCACCATTGTCAGAAGTGAATACGATGATGGTGTCTTCCAACAAACCCAAACGATCCAGTCGTTCCAAAACGATTCCAACGCCATCGTCCATCGATTCCACCATGCCCGCATAGAGCGGATTGTCTTGGACTTGGCGGACCGGCGACGTCCGGTCGATCAAGAAACGGTTTTCGGGTTGCGTTTGTCCAGCCGCTTTTGCTCGATACTTTTCCCAGAGCGCTTTGGTCGACTGAATCGGCGCGTGAACGGAATAGAAACTGAGAAACGCAAAGAACGGTTGGTCCTTATTGGCTTCGATCCAGTCCGCTGTTTCGTTGCCAAGCCGCAGCGGCAGAAGTTCGCCTTGGGGCCCGTCTTTCATCTTGGGATTATCATATGGAGAGAAAAAACCGCCCGGCGGCGTTCCTCTGTGGTGACCGCCAATATTGGTGACAAATCCATGGTCCTCGGGATGAGACCCTTCACTGCCAAGATGCCACTTTCCCGCGAAAAAGGTATTGTACCCCGACGATTGAAAAGCTTCGGCGATGGTGGTGTCTGCTTGAGGAAGTTGGTGATTGTAGATCGCCGGCAATAACTTGGTGTTGCGTTTCCACTGCTGTCCCATCTGCGCACCGATCCAATCGGTGATGTGCAGCCGCGCGGGATACTTACCGGTCATGATGCTGGCCCGTGATGGGCTGCAGACTTGGCAGGTCGCATAGCCGTGGGTGAACTTCATTCCTTCATTGGCAATCCGGTCAATGTGCGGGCTCTCGTAAAACGTACTGCCCTCGTTAGACAAATCCCGCCACCCAAGATCATCCGCCAGAATGAACAGCACATTGGGGCGTTTGATTTCTTTTGCGGGACTCGGCGTTTCGCCGAACGCGTCGGTCGCTGCGATGCACAGCAACGCCGCCATACCGAAAAGAGCAACCGTTGCATTGATTACGTT
>CALDEW010000215.1 GCA_937942355.1 uncultured Pirellulaceae bacterium
CGGCACCAAATGCGGCTTGAACCTCAATCGATACGACGAACCGAATCTCGTTATTAACGTCGATTATTCTTTTGCAGCGATCGCATGCGTAAGTGATCATGAATCCGTCCTGACAGGTATCTCCAGTTATTCTTCACCTCCATCCTAACGGGGCGATGGTTGTCTATGCAAGAAAAATCTTCTGCTCATTGAACCGAAATTTTGTTTCAAAAAGTATCGGGCGATCCAAATTTTCAACAACGCCTAAGAAAGAGGAAAACCGAGTCGAACGTCTGTTTTCGCTGCCCAGAGGTAGGCTAAGTGTCGGGTGCAAGAATCTTCCGAGAAACTTAAAAAACGTTTTAAACGGGCAATAAGATCAAGAAAACAAAATCATCCGATAAGCTGAGGCAATCGTAAAAAGTTTGGCTTGTCGTGAAACACTTGATACAATCCAAATAGGTTTGTTACGGTTTAAGATTGGATTTCGGCCGCACGCAAAGGCGTCATGCCAGTGCCCGCGATCCATCGGTTCCAGGGAACGCTGCCCCTCTAGATGAGGGTTCGTTTCTGTAACGTCGAGAGCTTTGAATGGAACAAAGTCAGGTGGCCACGTCAGAGAAAGTATCGCCGCTCAAAGGCAGCGTTTTGGTTCTGAATCGATATTACATGGCGGTGCATGTTGTTTCTGTGCGGCGGGCTTTGGGACTGTTGTACCGTGAATTGGCGGAAGTCATCAACGTCGAAGACGGCCAGTACTCCAACTATGATTTTGAATCTTGGGTGGAGATGAGCCAATTCATTCAGGCGTCGATCGCGGAAGACCCTTCTGATAACGAGAAGGAAAAGTATGCAGATTGCGATTGGGTCCGCAGCGTCAATTTCCCGATCCAAGTCCCACGTGTGATTCGGTTGAGCTTTTACGATAAAGTTCCCAAACTGACGCTTCGTTTCAATCGTCGAAATCTTTTCGCCCGCGATAAGAACACTTGTCAGTACTGTGGCTTGGTGAAACCACTGGCTCAGTTAAGTTTCGACCATGTGATTCCCACCAGCCGAGGCGGCAAGACGACTTGGGAGAATGTGGTTTGCTGTTGTCTCAAGTGCAACGGCAAAAAAGGTGACAAGCTCCCCAAAGAAGCCAACATGAAACTGATCAAAACGCCGGTGAGGCCGCGGCACAATCCGTTGATCTCGGTGCGGTTAAACAATCCGAAGTACGAAATGTGGCGGACGTTCTTGGGCGGCAGCGAAAGTGTTGCCACAGTTGGGGCGAAATAGTCTGGCTACTTTGCGGCTTCTAATTCGCCGGCTTTGGCTTTTTCGATCCAAGGATCCATGTCTTCGAAGATTTTGCCTGGCGAGCCTTCATAGACTTTACCAATGAGCAAGTCCGTCAGATTGCCTACGTGCTGAGGGTGCTCTTTAATAAACGCGGCGATGCTAAATTCTTTGGTGTAGTAGGCGCGGACCAATTTTCGAATCCACGTCACACCGCTTTCGAACTCTCTTTCCCACCGCCCCAGCTGCTTTGCCGAAATGTCGTTCTTGGCCAGTCCCTCTGCGACGGCTTCCCCGGCCATGAGTCCGGATTTGAGCGCCAAGAAAACACCCGAAGAATAGATCGGGTCAATGAAACCGCCGGCATCTCCCACCAGTACCCAACCATCTCCGGCTTTAGCGCTGGTGGTGTAAGAGAACTCTTTGGCGATTTGCAAACGGCCCTTCTGCGTGGCATCGGCCAATCGGTTTTGGATTCCTTTGCAGTTTTTCATTTCTGCTTCGAATGTTTGCTGAGGTGCACCACCTCGTTTGAGCAAGAATTCATTGTCGCCGACAAGTCCCACACTAACCGTGCCATCGTACAGTGGAATGTACCAGAACCAAGCGTCTTTGGATTCTGTTTGAAGGATGCAAGTTACCTCCGGGTTGCCACCGCCGGCGCGCTTGGCGCCTTCGAAGTACCCCCAAATTGCCGCCTTCTTAAGATCTGGATAGACCTCCTTGATACCCATCCGATTGGCGATCATCGCCGACTGCCCGGAGGCATCCACGATGACTTTGCCCATCACCTCTTGGGTTTTACCTTCGGCCGTTTGGATCTCAAGTTTGTGAGGGCCTTTCTTGCGAATGTCAATGTCGACCACGCGCGTGTTGTCGATGCAAGTTGCACCGCGGTTGTAGGCGGTGTCGTAGATCAATTTGTCGAACAGATCACGTTTTACATGCCAGCTTTCTTTGCTGGGGCGATCGTCGTGGTCAGCGAAAATGAATGGCTTGGATTCCTTGCCGCTGCTGCTGACGAATTGAACGCCGTGCTTTCGCGTGAACCCGACACGATCCATCTCATGCACGATCCCTAATCGTTCAAAAATCCAGTAGGCCTCTGGCATCAGCGATTCGCCAACGTGTTCGCGCGGAACGGTATCTCGTTCAATCAGCAAAACAGAATGGCCTTGTTCGGCCACGATGGCCGCTGCTGTGGCTCCGCCGGGCCCGCCTCCGACAACGATACAGTCATAGCTTCGGTTGGCAATCATAGGAGCGTCCTTGGCCATCAGGCCGGTGGGATAGTTGAATGTTATCGTGACCCAAGGCACGAGTTGTACATGCCTCTTCAAGCAGAGTAAACCGCGGCTTTTTGACGTAAATAACGTCGCAGCACGATGGTTGCTGCCGGTTTGTCGTACTGTTTTCTGGTGTGCTGAGGCAGGAGCCACTACCACTGTGTAAAAAAGCACCTTCAGCAGCAGACGATTTTAACGCGCGAGGGGCGGAAATGTTGCTGCGAATTTGCGGCTTCGTTCAATATGTCGCAGAAACTACCAAGGTATCCCAAGGTCGGTAGCATCGGAATCAATTTTAGCGAAAATAAGGTCTGCTGTTCTCATGTCTTCGAGTCCTTTTATTAGTTAGCGATTTCTATGCTGCTTCAATTTTCGCGTCCAAGGTTGTGCTGTTACTTGGCCTCCATCGCATTGGCCCTGAGCTTGTTTTCGACGCTGTCTGCCCAGACGGCAGATGAAAATTCGAAACCTGACCCGGCGGAACCGACTGAGTCGGTCGAGAGTCAGCTGTTGCGAAACGTCAGGCAGATTACGTTCGAAGGCCTGAGATCGGGAGAAGGCTATTTTGGATCCGGCAGCAGCGCGTCCGAAATGGTGTTTCAAAGCGAACGTCGTGGTGACAATCCTTTCTTTCAGATTTACACGCTCGATTTTGAGACCGGTGACACGATGGCGATCTCGCCAGGATTTGGCAAGACGACCTGCGCTTGGCTGCACCCCGACGGCAACCGCGTGTTGTACGCGTCAACTCAATTTGATCCTCAGGCCAAGCAGAAACAGATTGACGAACTTGCGTTTCGCGAATCCGGTGAGAAACGTCGGTACTCGTGGGACTACGATCCGGAGTACGAGATCGTGGCCTTTGATCAAAAAACGAAAACGTATCAACAGTTGACTCAAGCCAAAGGCTACGACGCCGAAGGATCTTATTCTCCTGACGGAAAGTTGATCGCGTTTGCTTCGAACCGGAATGGATACACAACGAAGT
>CALDEW010000216.1 GCA_937942355.1 uncultured Pirellulaceae bacterium
CTCCGCCGTGTTGAATTTCTGCTTTGAATATCCCAACGGCAGTGCTTCACGTTTCAGAAAAGCGCTGCCAACGAAAGGCTCGTTCGTCCGTCGCACGTCGATGGCATCGGTATGCGCTAGTTCGAATCATGCTCTAAAACATAGCCATGCCATCGGTTCGACCGTTGCATGTGTTACCCTGCTACGGTGGGCCGAGCGACCCGATTTTGACAATCGCGGCCCGAAACTTTAGACTGCCTCCTCTGTTGGCCGCTTCCTCCAATGCAATCTGCATACGCGAAGACGGTCAGTTCAACGTAAAATCTATCCATCAGCCTACGGCCAATGGATAGATTCCAATACGTTATCACGCTCATACAATTCTAGCAATTATGAATGCCCCATCTTCGAAAGATCAGAAGCGCCGGCGTTTTCAATATTCGATCGCGCACTTGTTGGCGCTGACGGGGGTTGTCGCGCTGCATGTCGCCTTCCCTTCCCTATGGCTCGTGTGGATCACACTTTTCATTGCTTTGGTGCTCGCGCTCTTCGTGGCTTCGCTTGAAACGGTTACGGAATCGTTGGAACTTTCATACAAAAAGCTGCTTTCAACATTTGCGATCCTCTTAATGGTTATTTTTTGTGCCGCTCTCTGGGTCGCCTATCGCTAACATTGACGCTCGGTGCAGCGCGAAGACATGCTCGTTCAGCGCAAGACGCGGACGATCAAATTCTTGTTTGCCGGACTCAGGTGGTTGCAGTATCATGGCCGAGCGACCCGATTTTGACAATCGCGGCCCGAAGCTTTAGACTGCCCCCTTTGTTGGACGCTTCCTCAAATGCAATCTGCATATGCGAAAACGGCCAGTTCAACGCAAAATCTACCCATCAGCCTACGGCCAATGGATAGATTCCAATACGTCATCCCGCTTAGGAATTAAAGATTGCATGCGATTTCGAATTTCTCATCTACTGCTTCTGGCTACCATCGTGGCTGTCGCGTTCACGATGCGCAATGCGGCCTCAAGTGCTGCCAATGAGGGAATTATTTCGATATCGGTAATCGTTCTATCAATTGCTGTCACGACTACGCTTCACTCGATGGGGGCGACGCCACTCTATTCGATTCTCGGTGCAACTTTGGCGTCAGCCTTGATGCTGATTTTACATTACTTGGAGTGCTTGCTGAAATCGCCTACTACTGAATACGTGTGGAGGAACCCGTACTTCTCAAGCGATCCGGAAATATATTTTGCATCTGCTATGATCGTAATGATCGGCTGCGCCATCGCCGCTTCGACGACAGCTTTTTCTCTAAGATTCGCGTTTGGGGTGCGACAGGCCGAACCCAATGGCTGAAACGCGAGAGAACAATTTGATGCACGCGAAGCCGGACTTGCGCTCGGTTTAGAAGTGGATAATTGCTGGTTTCGGACTGGGTAATCGCAGGCGTTACTAGGCAGGAACACTCGATTTGGAGACCAAGATGGATACCGAGAAAGCGAATGGGAGCAAAACGAAATGGATAAAGTTCTCTGTCAGAACGCTGATGGCCATTATCACGTTGGTTGCTGTTTGCTTGGCAAGTTGGATTGCTTTCGAAAAACATAAGCTTCGCAACCTGGAAGAACTGAAGCAGCAAGGTGCAATCGTAATTCTGAGAAATGGAACGCCTCAATGGTTGAGGGAAATAGGTGTCGACCGGTTGAGTCCATTTTGCTCTGCACCTACCGTGGAACTCTATGTGACGCCCAAGGGCAACGATGCAATAGTGGGCAACAGTGAATCGTTAACTACAAAGGCGATCGCTCAAAAGCTGATTTTGGATCAAGCTTCAACCGCAAGGACAAACGGGGCAGAGCATATCCAGCTTATCATCGTTGATAGCTTTGACCGAGACTGGAGCATGTTTGCCAGTGACAATTCACTGGCTATTATTGGCGAGAGCAGCGAACGATATGTCGCGCGGTTGAAAGCAAACTTAGAATCCGGAGCAAATATCAACCCGTGAGTATCGACCGAACTTGCCGATAACAATGCGAGGAACCAAAGCAGCGGAGTTCAGCTGTTTTGGAATCGATAGTTTAGTCCCGCCACTTGGATAAAGCTGACGTTATCTAGCTTAAGCGTCATGCGGCTCGTTCTGCGGATTTTTGCCAATATCCTGAATTTTACATCGAACGACAATCGGCAATTCCATTCGCAAAATAAGCGTGTCTGTGTCGATGTACCAAGAACCTGAACTCCGAACCAAATCGAAACAACGTTTTTCGCTCATGCTTCCAGCGATGTGCTTGGGTGTTGCTGCCATGTTTGGTTATTTCGGATTGCTTATGCTTGTACGGGCTGACGTAGTCGCCTGGGCCAGAAACAACTTCGGCGCTGACTCGGAACCCTGGATAATGATGGCAATGATCATTCCTTCCATTTTCATCTTCCTGCTGCCTAGCTACGTTGCCGAACAGAAAGCCAAGCGTTACTCAATTTCTTGCCCTAACTGCTGCAAAGATCTCACACTATCTATTCAGAGAATCTTAAAAACAAGGTGTTGCAGCAACTGCGAAAAACGCATCATCGAGACTGGGCGAATGAGATCGAATGATCTCTACGCTAGATATTGCCGTCGACAATGGCGCAATTACCTTGTCTACTGGTTTTGGGCATGGCCAGCAGGCGGCATCGTAATGTTGATTTGGCACCGTTTTGATTCATCTGCGTTTAATGACTGCCCGCAAATGATCTTTCTTTTTGGGCTTATTGGTTCAACTGCAACCGGATGGACGCTGATTCGCACAAACGATTTGCGATACCTTGCTCAAACAATTACTTCTGCGGTTTTATTGGTTGTTGGGATTTCCATGTTCTTGCAATGACCCAACGCGCTAGATGAAAATATGACAAACGCGAAGTTGGACTTGCTCGTGGTGTTGAGGTGGAAGATCGCTGGTTCCGGCTCGAAGTGTTCGGAAGTCAACCAACTTATCGTAGAGAGAACCAACAGTGATTAAGTCCTCTTGTCCTGAATGCCAGAAGCGTTATCGAGTAAAACCTGAACTGGCAGGGAATGTCGTAGCGCAACATTACACTTCCAATGAAGTGAACCGATAGGGCTCTGCCGCGACAAGGAATTTAACCACGGAGTTCACAGAGGACACAGAGTTTGACCGGTCAGCTTCTCTGTGATCTCTGTGCCCTCTGTGGTTTAAACTTCTTTCCGGATTACGTAACGCAGCTCCGGTTTCAAATCCGTTTTTTTGTAGTCTGGCACCCGAGACAATGACTATTGCTTTAACTCGATGGTTGCGATCACAGGACGGTGATCTGAAAGTTGCGTGTTGATGGTTTGCTGATCGTTCAGTTTCAGCTCATGGCTGAAAAGCACCCAATCAATGATTGATTTTGGATCCAGGGTCGAATAGGTCATCAAGGCGGAAGTGGAGTCAGCAGAATCTTCTATGTCATCAGGCTTGTAGGAAAATTGTGTTTGCCGGATCAGTTTGTCGAAAGCGTTGATCCCGTCGCCATCGCTTCTACTGTTGGGGAAGTTGCTGGGCGTCGTATTTAGGTCTCCCGCGACAATGATCGGTGAAGGAAGCTGGCCTAAATGCCGAGCGACATCGTCAATCTGTTTGACGCGAATCGCTTCGCCTCTTGATTCCAAATGCAGGCCGACAACGGAAATTTTGCGATTGCCCGGCAGCTCTACGATACAACTGAGCCCACGCTTGTTGCCAACAAGCCATGACTCCCATTCATTTAGAGGCTTGAGCGGGACTACTTTGGCATCGCTGACCGGAAAACGGCTGAGTATCACATTTCCAAAATACCAACGCCCATATAGAAATCCAAAATCCAAATTGGCTTGCTTGATGCAAAACGGGTAACCGGCTTTTAACGCGATCTGCCGAGCCTGATCGTTGCCGCCGCTCCAAGTCGCGGAAAAATCAACCTCGTTCAGAATAACGACATCCGCATCAAACGCTCGGATTTGTTCGGAAATCTGGTCAACGCGATTCCGTTTTTCGTCGCCGCCCTGCTCCCAGTTGCTGTCGCCCGCACCACGACCGTGGGCGATATTCCACGTGGCGACTCGGAGGATTGACGATGCGCTGCTGTCAAATTTTTGGCCGGTCGAGTCGACTTCAACTTCAGGATAGTCGCAGCGCACAAGCTTTCGAGCTTCACTGGTTAGCCGAAAGAAAACGAACGGCAGCAAAACGATCGCCAATGCGATCAGGATCAATCGAAAACGACGAGATTTAAGGAAGGAGCCTCGGAAGCGATTACCGTTGGTTGGTTGCTGATTCGAAGAATCAATCATTAATGGCCGCGACAATACTTACAAAGAAACAGCGCCGGTGAAAATCCAACAGACGACGTCCGAGTCGCCTCAACGGGAACCGCGAACCGCGAAGCTCGCACAAATTATTTGAATAAATCAGAAAGCACGCGAGACATCAGCTTCGAAAACAGACAGAAGCAACTATTCGTTCGCGGCTTTAGAATTGGAGGTGGGAAACTTGATCGTAGAAGGACCATTTTGGAACTCTTCTACTTCAGATTGCTCCATTTTCTCTCTTAACTCTTCACGCACCACTGGCATTTCATGGGGGGCTTCAATACCAATTCGTACTCCTCCACCTGTGATACGAACAACTGTGACCGAGATATCATCTCCGATCCAGATTCGTTCACCAGCTTTTCGACTGAGGACTAACATTTTCGATTCCTTTGAATATTTAAAATTCCTTTTTGATCCCTATGAGATGAGGCTCGAGGTGGATCTATGTGAAAAGGGTGGGGTGGGGACTTGGCTTGGTCATCAAAATCGAAAAGTAGCGAATGCTGATTTCGAAAAATTTAACCCATTGAATTTTTGCATCACAAAGTGGCCTTGACACGACCAAACCGAATATAAGACTAACGAGAAATTCTGGATTTCACAAGCGTTAGGGACGAAATCTCAAAATTTTGAGACTTCTCAAGAGGGCGCTGGTGGCTGGTTTAACCGAAATTCGCTAATATTCGCCTATTGTTAACCAATTTCACATTGGCGTTGCTTATCACAATGTTTTTCCGGTCGCTTCGCCGCATTATTCCCCTTTATCCAGCTTCGCTAGCAGAGCCTGTTTCCCTTTGCAGAAAAAAATATTTTTCTTTTCGCTAATTCCAATTCAAAACCTTAGGAATATCTGTGGCAATTCAGTTCGATCCCAACCATTTTCCCATCAAGCAGTCGATCAATTTTTTGGCTCACTGCAGCGTGTCGCACTTAAACAAACCGGCTGCGGACCGGGCCGCTTACTTCCTTGAGCGGCAAGTAGCAATCGGGCGGGGGATGTTATTTGAGTACACCGGCGATGAACACATTGCCAATCGTTTCCATCAAAATTTTGCCACGTTGCTGCGGACGTCTGCTGAGAACATCACGATGACGACCAACACATCTGAAGGAATCTCGATGATCGCCAATGGGTATCCGTTCGAGCCTGGCGATCAGATTATCAGTTACGTCAACGAGTATCCCGCGAATCATTACCCCTGGGTGTTGCAAGCCAAAAAACGCGGCGTCGAATTGATCTTGTTGTCAGATACCGACGTGCCTCAAGAGGATCGTCCCTATACCGCGCCGATTGATGATTCACTGGCGCGCGGGTGGTCGTTTGAAGAACTGGAATCGCGCGTCACCGATCGCACGCGCATCATCGCTATCAGCCACGTTCAGTTCACCAGCGGTTACGCGGCGGATCTTAAGCGGCTGGGTGACTTCTGCAAATCCAAAGGCATCGACTTGGTCGTGGATGCGGCTCAATCGCTTGGCTGTATGCCCGTCTATCCGGAACAGTGGAACGTAGCGGCGGTTGCGTCGGCCGGGTGGAAATGGCTGTTGGGTCCGGTGGGCACGGGCGTGATGTATACCAGCCCCGAATTTCGCGCAAAAATCGAGATCACGATGTCCGGTGCGGATCACATGGTGCAGGACACCCAATACCTGGACCACACTTGGAACCCTCACACCGATGGCAGAAAGTTTGAATACTCCACGGTCTCTTATGCGCTGCTGGACGGATTGTCGGTGGGCGTTGAGGAAGTATTCTTGAAGCATTCGCCCGAAGACCGGTTCGACCATATTCTTCAGCTCCAGGAGTTGGCTCTGTCGCAATTAGATATGGAAAAATACCAGCCCGTTGTACATGAAGCGGCGACTCGTTCTGGTATTCTTGCGCTGATCCCCAAAATATCCAACGCCCCGCAGATTTGCAAAGAACTAGAAGCGAACAACATCATCGTTACCCCACGTGATGGCTACATTCGTTTTGCGCCGCATCTTTGCTCGACCAATGACGAAATCGAACAAGCAGTTGCGGCCCTCAATAATATTGTTTAAGGAGATCGCTTCGATGCTTCGTTACACAATCTTCTCTACCGTGGCAGCGATCGTTGCAATTCTAATGATCTTCATGGCACGGAGTTCGGCTGACAGGGATTCAACGATCGTTTTGCTGTGTGCACCGAGCCTTGCGGGGCCCATGGAGGAGCTGAAACAAGCGTTCAACCATTTTGATGACAACAGGGCAAACATCCGCGTCGAGAACACATACCGTGGGTCGGCTGAATTGTTTGCTATGTACAAAATCAGCAGGATTGGCGACGTGTTGGTCGCAGCCGATGTAGACTATCACGATGAGTTTATTGCGGCGGAGTTTTGCGATGCAACCAAATCGCTGGCAAAGCAAGTTCCTTGCTTGATATACACCAGCATCTCCGAGGAGGATGCGTTGTCGGTTTTAGGCGACAATTCTTCCATGTTCACTACGTCCGTTCCTAAACCCAAACATGCGGCCATCGGGAGACGAGTCGCTTCGATTCTTGGCGACGAAAAATTCGAATTGCTGACTGGTCGCGCTAAGGTCTCGCGCGAAACGGTGTCTCAGGTCGCCGCAGACGTTAGCAGTGGGATCGTCGACGTCGGTATTGCTTGGAACACATCTTCAAAGCAGTTTGGCAATCTGAAGCACGTCGTCCCTCTAGGATGGTCGGATTGCTCTTCGCAGATTGGAGCGTCTGTTCTCCTCAACAGCCCGAAGTTAGAACAAGCAGAGGCTCTTGTTGACTTTCTAACTTCTCCCGACGCTAAGAGGATTTTCCTTAAACACGGGT
>CALDEW010000217.1 GCA_937942355.1 uncultured Pirellulaceae bacterium
CTATGGTGATCCTGAGGTCCATCCGCAAGTTGAGAGTTACAAAGGGTCGGTCAACCCTATTGGTATTCGTGCCTGTTACGACGAAGGTAAGCGCGCCGCGGAGACATTGTTCTTTGACTACCACCGCTACAACAAAACCAACATTCGCGTTTGCCGCATCTTCAATACCTACGGCCCAAGGATGCACCCTTTTGATGGCCGCGTGGTGAGTAATTTTATCCGGCAGGCTTTGGCGGGAGAGGACATCACGATCTTTGGTGATGGTTCGCAGACGCGGTCGTTTTGTTATCGCGATGATCTGGTGGAAGGTTTCTTGCGTCTAATGAACGCTCCTGATGATGTCACAGGACCGATGAACATGGGGAACCCAGACGAGTACACGATCAAGGAACTTGCTGAGATTACGATCGAACTGGTCGGCAGTAAATCAAAGCTGACCTATCAACCGCTTCCCCAAGATGATCCGACGCGTCGGCAACCGGACATCACATTGGCGCGGAAGCATCTGGATTGGGAGCCAAAAGTCCCTTTGCGTGAAGGTTTGGCAAAAACGATTGAGTGGTTTAAGACGATTGATATCGAACACTATCGTCCTCCGACGCCAAACTACTAGAAAGCTCAAGTTTCGGTGATTGGATTACCGACCAAAGGATGGGTAATCATCCTTTCACTTGCATCTATGAACCTGAGAGAAGAATAAATGGGATTTTTGTCAGGCGGCGTCACCGTTGTGCGCTATCGAATTACCAGCGATCCGTCTGGGAATTTTGGGGACAGTCATATTCAGTCACTGTCCGAGAACGCGATCGGGTCGAAAACGGGGAATATCTATGAAGAACCTGACGTTGGTTTCTTGGGTGGGGCCCATTTGCTGGATACCGATTTCGCGGTTGAAAAAAATATCTTAGGCGAGGCAATGCACTTCGGTGTCCGAATCGATAGTTGCCAAATTCCTTCCCCGATTAAACGGGCTTGGACGCATCAAGAACTGGCCGGTTTGATGAAAGACAGCGAACCCGGCAGCCGCCCCAATAAGGCTCAAAAAACGGAAGTAAAAGAATCCGTCGAAGCGCGATGTGCGGCAGAAGCCGAAAAAGGCAACTTCAAAAAGATGTCCGAAACATCTTTACTATGGGACGCCACGACCGACACGCTAATGATCAGCACCGCCAGCGAGAAAACGTGCGATTATTGTTTAGGGCTGTTGGAGAACACGTTTGGAATCGAGCTACAAAAAGTCACTTCCGGAACGCTGGCGCTGGAGTGGGCTGATGAAGCTGAAGTCAATGCTGACATGTTTGCGACCACACCAACTTCGTTTCATGAGCATTCTGGTGGCGGTGTCGTGTGGTGGAACGGGATGTCGGACAACTATGACTTTTTAGGAAACGAATTCTTGTTGTGGTTGTGGTGGAACTGGGAAACTAATTCCAATGTGGTGACGTTGAGTGACGGTTCGGAGGTATCGGGCATGTTCGCTCGATCACTAAGCCTCGATTGCCCCGACGGTGAGCATGGCAAAGAGTCGATCTCGTCAGAGTCGCCGGTCGCATTACCCGAAGCCGCGTTGGCGATTCGGATGGGCAAGCTTCCTCGCAAGGCGGGGCTGACTTTGGTGCGAAATGGTGAGAAATATGACTTCACACTTCAGGCCGAAACGTTTGCATTGGGAAGTGCTCGAATCGCGCCGGCGGACGAAAGTTCTGATAATTCTCGTGATGTGAATGACAGAATTGAGAGCGTGCGACAATTGTGCGAAACAGTCGACCTACTTTATGCTGCCTTTTGCGAAAAAAGAATCGGAAAAAAGTGGAAGAGCGAACTCGAAAAGATGTCGCAGTGGTTGGCCCTTGATACGCCAATGAAGCGCCAAAGAGCGGCCTAAGTTGGCTGGGCTTTTAGAAGCAGAGCGGGGGTTTGAGCACAATGGCCCGTTGGGCTAACGAAAATACCGGTTCCAAAGGTATATTTATACACCTAATTGGATCTGACCGATGTTAAACAGACAGGGTTTGCTTGATGAAATGCCCCTGCCGTTATAAAATTCTGTCCACGTCAATCTGAGGCAGATCGGCGTTGTTGTATATTTTTTCCCCTCAGAAGTTAAATGAATAAATTGCTAACCCTTGTCGGGCTGATCGCGGTCCTGGCACTCGGCTGCGATACGGCTCCACCGTCTCCAACGGTTTCCAGTGCAGGAGCATCCAACAGCACAACGATGGCTTCGATTTCGCCCGAGAATAAAGCGACGGCTATTTACAGCGTCACCGGCATGACATGACCGGGCTGAGATAGATCAGTCGAGCAGTTGCTCGAAAAGCTACCGGGAGTAGCTTCCGCCGATGCCGATAAGACAACCAGTTCCGCAACAGTTGTCTACGACAAGTCCGTTTTTGATGTCAGTGCCCTTGGTGACGAAGGTCGTTATAAATTCGAACTTCGTGAGGACTCCGCAGCCAATGCAGAGACGTCTGAAGGAGATGGATCAACGTCCAAAGAAGAAGCTCAAGAGTCAGATTCTTCAATGATCAAGATCCAAGACATCCCCGCTGGAGACGAAGAAAGCGGCTCTGATAGCAAGGCGGATGCTAATATCATGCCTTCTCTGGATGGCCCCGCCAGTTAGTTCCCCGAACTTTTGACGGCTAAAATAATTTCGCAGCGGCATTTCGTAATTCGATCTGCCGCTGTTTTCGTAGGTCCGGTTCCCACCGGCCAAGATCTGAAAATAGAATTTTCATGCCCCAATCAAATCAACATTTTGACTGCATCGTGATTGGCTTCGGCGGCATGGGAAGTGCCGCGATGCGTTATGCGGCGATGACAGGCCGAAGCGTTTTGGGCATCGACCAGCATGGCCCCGCCCACACTCACGGCAGCTCTCACGGCCAGACGCGCGTGATCCGAAAATCGTATTTCGAACATCCCGACTATGTTCCCTTGTTGGTGGAATCCTATGAACTGTGGGATGAACTTAATCGGCGTCATCGGACGAATCTCGAAACGAAGGAGTTGCTGACCCAATGTGGGATCCTGCAGATCGGTCCTCCCGATGGGGAAGTCATCACAGGCGTCTTGGCCAGCGCGGCGGCTCACGATCTGAAGGTGGAACGGTTTACCAGTGCTCAAATCAGTCACCGTTTGCCAATCCTCAAAGTCCCCGATGACCATGAAGGCGTTTTTGAGCCTGATGGCGGTTTCTTGCGCGTCGAATTATGCGTGGCGGCGTATTTGAAACAGGCAATGGTTCACGGCGCTGAACTGATCTCCAACACGACGGTGACAAGCGTTGAGTCGGGGGATGAAGCGGAATTGAGGGTTCATACTTCCGATGGCGAATTTACTGCCAATCAAGTCATCGTGACGGCAGGAGCTTGGTCTCGCCAATTGCTGCCTGGACTAGATCTGCCATTGAAAGTGTTGGCCAAGCAACAGCATTGGTACCAGATTGATCGTGTTGATAACAAACTGGTCAATGAGTTTCCTTGCGTGTTCTTTGAACGCGATGACAGTAGCAGCTTCTATGTGACGCCAGAACTTGATACGCTGGGCATGAAAGTTTGTGAGCATTCCGGTGGAGACGAACTGAGCGACCTCGGTCGGTTTTCGAACGAATTGAGTGAAACGCAGAAGTCAAGAACTGACGAATTTCTGGGCGACTGCTTCCATCACACCAAATCGCGTTTGGTGCATCACAGTATGTGCAAATACACCATGACGCCCGACAGTCATTTTATCATTGACCGTCACCCCGATATTCCGCAGCTGGTTTTTGCGGCGGGATTTTCAGGCCATGGTTTCAAGTTCGCGCCCGTCATCGGCAAACGGTTGGTCGGAATGTTGGATGCGGAAGAAGATTCCAGATTCGATTTTTTGAAGCTGGATCGGCTGAATTAGTACAGGTTGATGGACGTATGGCATTGAGTCAGTTTAACGACCAGCCGGCAGGCGACCGTGCTTAGAGGGGCAAAACTCCGTCGCCTGCCGGCTAGTCGTTAAACGATCCAAGGCCCTGCGCCTGAAGAAAATTGGCATTCGAACTCATTTCACACACCAGAGTCAAGAGTTTCTGATTGGAAAGCAGTTACAGCCGGAGGGCTTCGCGCCCGATCGTGATTGCTTTATGGCGAGACTGGACGCGTCCGTCCTGCGGCGATGATCTGTTCTAACCGTTTCTTAAGCTCGTCAGCGATCTTTGGATTGTCGGCCAGAACATCGTTTTGTTCCGCCAGATCTTTTTCGAGATTGAACAATTGGTAGTCCGGTTTTTTTGTATTGGCCAGCTTCTGCTCCACAACTACGTTTCGCGCTTTGTTCTTGCCGTACTTATGCAGCTTCCAATTGCCGACTCGGAGTCCAAACGCTCCGTTGTTGCCGTTATCTTGTTGCACAAGGTGATCGCGTCCCTTGGCCGTTGCTTCACCCAGAAACGCGTCCAGCACATTGAGGCTATCGGTACAGGCATCTTCGGCTAACGATTGATCGGTCAGCGCCGCAAGACTGGCGGCGATGTCGATGGTGCAGACGATCTTATCACTCACTCCCGGCTTCACTTTGCCCTTCCACCGCGTGATCAGCGGCGTGCGAGTGCCGCCTTCGTAGACGCTGTATTTTCCGCCGGTGAGTACGCCTCCGGCGCGGTGGGATCCCAGCTGTTCAAGAGCACCGTCTTTATAGCCGTCGTCCATGACCGGTCCGTTGTCGCTGCAGAAGATGACTAATGTTTTTTCCGCGAGCTGCAGCCGGTCAAGTGTCTTCATCAGTTCGCCCACGCACCAGTCCATTTGCATGATACTGTCTCCGCGGTAGCCCATCGTGGTGGAGCCCTGAAACCGTTCATGAGGCATACGTGGAACATGGATATCGTGAGAGGAGAAGAACAGAAAGAACGGTTTGTCCACGTTCTGCTGGATGAATGCATTGGATTTTTCGACCCATTTGTCGGCAAGGTCTTCGTCGCGAAAGCGTGCCTTGTGCCCACCGGTGTAGAATCCGATTCGACTGATGCCGTTGTGGATGGTCATGTTGTGTCCGTGAGACCAATCCATTTTCAATGCTTCGCGGTGTGTAATTCCAGTGTGATGGTCTTCGGCGGGTTTCTTCATTCCCACCCACAGTGGATCGGCGGGGTCAAGGTTAAGAACTTTGTGATCTTCGACGTAGACTTGGGGGACGCGATCGTTGGTCGTCGGTAACAAAAAGCACGAATCGAACCCAATTTCTAAGGGCCCTGGTTTGAGGTCGCCATTCCAATCGGGACCGCTTTCGCCACCCAACCCAAGATGCCACTTACCCACAACCGCCGTTTGATAACCCGCGCGTTTGAGAATTGAAGCCACTGTTTCGGTGCCAGGCTTAATGATCGAAGGCGAATTGGGAGGCGCGATGCCTGTGCCTTTGGTGCGGAAGGCATAGTTACCGGTCAACATCGAGTACCGCGTTGGCGTGCAGGTCGAAGCCGAGCAATAACCGTTGGTGAATCGGATTCCTTCGTTGGCCAGTTTGTCGATGTTGGGCGTCTGCAATGAAGTGGCCCCGTAGCAAGATAAATCGCCATAGCCCAAATCATCGGCCATGATCACGATCACGTTGGGCGGTGCTGACTGGCTCTGTTCGGTGGGTTGGTCGGCCACACTGATGCCACCAAAACATAGCAATACAAAAATGCAAGTCTGAACTAGCGCGAAACAATGCGGGAGGGAAAATATCTTCGAGGTAGATTGCGGTGTGGATGGCATTTGACTGGACCGAAATTTATGTGGTGATTTGGTGTAGCCTTTACTATAGCGTTGTAATAATCATTCCGGTGAGAACCGCGGCAAAACTAAGGCGGGATTTTGCCAAAAAAATCTATTAGCCAGTCCCCGAGCCTTCATCGTCCTAGATTGCGAAAAAACGCCTTTGCCGTTAAAAATAAGAACCTCATTATTCAAACATACAGCGAAAATACATAACGATGGATCAAAAAGTAGACGCGGTTGTCATTGGATCAGGACCCGGCGGTGAAGGCGCGGCAATGCAGTTGGCCAAGGCGGGCAAACAAGTCGCCATTGTGGAACGTTACGAACGCATTGGAGGTGGGTGCACGCACTGGGGAACGATCCCTTCAAAGGCCCTTCGGTTTGCGATTTTTCAGCTGACTGAAGCACTCTCCAATCCCATTTTGATCGAAAGCGGATTCAAACCTGAACCCACCATCGCTCAGTTAACCGGCACGGCTCAGAAGGTGATTTCTAAACAGGAGTCCATGCGGCAAAAGTTCTACGATCGCAACAATGTGGAAGTGATCCACGGGCACGCAAAGTTCATTGATGCCAATACGATTCAGGTGGAAGGAGGGCCGACAATAAAAACGGAACATACCGTTGTGGCGGTCGGGTCGCGACCCTATCGGCCACCGAATGTCGACTTCGATAATGATAGGATTTTTGATAGCGATACGATTCTTGGGCTGCAGCATAAACCCAAATCGCTGACCATTATCGGAGCCGGCGTGATCGGATGCGAATATGCGTCCATGTTTCGTAACCTTTCGATCAAAATTAACTTGATCAATAGTCGGGGCGAATTGCTGGATTTTTTGGACAACGAAATCAGCGACGCCCTTTCGTATCATATGCGTGAGCGCGGTGTCGTGATTCGGCACAACGAGTATATGGAACGAGTCGAAGCGGTCGACGATGGTGTCATCACTCACCTCAAAAGCGGGAAATTGGTCAAGTCCGACGCGATCCTTTGGGCGGCCGGAAGGACAGGTAACACGGATAAGCTTGGCATCGAATCGATTGGTTTGGAAGCCGACAGTCGCGGCTATCTCGAGGTCAACGAATGTTACCAAACCAAAGTTGAAAACGTGTTCGCGGTGGGCGATGTGGTTGGCTTCCCCTCGTTGGCCAGTGCTGCGTACACGCAAGGCCGAGCGGCGGGCAAACGAATCTTGGGTGCCGAGGCTGAAGCGTGCCAATTAGGCAGCGACATTCCCTCGGGGATTTACACGAGTCCCGAGATCTCTTGTATCGGAAAAACTGAAGAGCAGTTGACCGAAGAGAAGGTGCCTTATGAAGTTGGAATTTCAAATTTCAAGCATCTTGCCCGGGCTCAAATTCTCCGCCAAGAAGTTGGCGTGTTGAAGCTGTTGTTTCATCGCGAAACGCTGGAAGTTTTGGGCGTGCACTGTTTCGGAGCCAACGCTTCGGAGATTGTGCACATTGGCCAAGCGGTGATGTCAAATCCTGCGACCAATTCGTTAGAATATTTCATCAATACGACGTTTAATTATCCGACGATGGCCGAAGCCTACCGCGTCGCGGCGCTCAATGGATACAATCGATTGTTTTAGTCTGCGTCCCTATACTAAGTGGGTTGAGTGGGCAGGTTTTTTGTCTGCCAGGCGTAGACAAGCGGCAGGTTAAAAACCTGCCCCACGTAGACCGCGCTGATTTCGGAACAAAGCCTAGGATAGTTGATTGGGGCCCCTATGTTCCTGTCGGCTACCGAATCCCTCTGCCCAACGGTTACACTGAATTTGTTTCACAGCTGATACAAACACGATGGCTACCGACGCCGAAAATTTTCTTAACGATATCAAAGCGGCGGTGACGATAGGGCAGCCGCTTGAATCAGAGTCTGCCGGTTCTGTCGTTGTGAATAACCGTTTGACGGTACAACAAATCGACAAGATGCTGGTAAATCCAGATCAATGGAACGATTGGTCGCCGCGATTGAAGTCCGCTTTCGCGTTCGCGCAGCAAACCGGTGCCATGGGGACCGTATTCGACGGACTGTCGGTGCGATTGGAGACGCAGCGTTGGCGAGACAAAGTTCTACGCCGCACAGGTTGGTATCTGTTGTTGCTGGTCGTGACGATGGTGGCAGGGTTGGTGTTATTCTTCTATTGGTCTAACCCGCTATTTGAGAGCCTGCGATCTGACCTGCAGTTCATGAGCGTTTCGCAGCACGTGCCCCAAACAGATCCTGCGGCTTGGATGCTGCCTGTGATAGCGTTCGGCGTCGTGTTGGCCCCGCTTGCTGCTGTTTGGATTTTATTGGGAGGTCCGCAACGTACCGTGTGGCTGTTCGGGGGCCGATCCATTGCTCAGTGGCGTCAAACTTCGGTCGCGCTGCGAGCGATCGAGCAAACGCATGAGTCCGGAATGCCGATGGATGAGTCGATTAAATTGTCATGCGATTTGGTTGCCGCCAGCGATAGCACACGGACGAAAATTGGATCCGCTTTGTCAGGTGCAAGTGACTCCTTGGGGATCGTAGCGTGGGCCGATGCAATGGCCAGTGCGGCGCGAGACCGAATGACAAAGATCGAGCTCTGGTTGCCGCTGGCGACCACGACGATCATTGGCAGCGCGTTAGCAACGATCTATTGCCTTTTGATTTACAGGCCTATCATCAGCATGTTGCGCGAGCTTGCTTCTGCGGCGGAGGGGTTATGAACACTGATTCCGATAAAGAGAGCGATCCAAATGTTCTCCAAAACCGCTGGCGCTCGGTCGAGACAAAGCTTGGCGACATCGTCGATTGTTTGCGACGCGAGTCAGAGTTCGCGACAGGTCATTTAAAACGCCGCATCACGCGCGTTCAAGAGCTGCTCCAACAGCAGCCGACGCGCGACGAGGTGTTAACAGATCGAGACGCGCTGGAAATGTTGCTGCCATTGCTGGTCAACCAAGACGGAGATGTCACGGTGGAAACGTCTGTGCGCGCGGGCGTTCAGAGAATCGCAGGCAATGACGTGTACCGACGAAACTGGATACAGTTGTTTTGGTACCCCGCCGTAGTGGTGATTTGCGCTTTCTTTGTTTCCGTTATTTTGAGCTTTAACGTTGCCCCTCAGTTTGAAGCCACTGTCGACGAGTTTTCTGAGTTTGGTTTCCAACAAAAGGGATATTTTCTTCCTGGAATTACGAGACTCTCATTGGCGACCGCCAGTTTTCTGCGGACGATGTGGATTCCCATTACGGTTGCGGCTCTGATGGCAATAATTGCAGCTTGGTGGATCAACAAAACAGGACGACGGAACAACCCGTCAGGTTTGGGCTGGTGGGATGATCAAAACGTTAGCGTCCGCGGCGCGGTTGCTGTTTGGGCAAGTCATCTGGCCAGTCTGCTGCAGGCCGGCGTTGTGCAGGCTGATGCCTTTGAGATCGCCAGCCGCCAAACGCCCAAGCCAGCACTGCGGAACTTGAGTTTGGCGTTGGCTAAGCGGGATCAATTTACCAGCGGCAGCCAACACAGGCACTATTTCCCGATGCGAAAGTATGCGATGTTGGATCATGCGTTGCAGATGGGGCCGGGACAGGCGAAAGTTGCCGCGCTGCAAGAAGTCGCGCACTACTACCGTGATCGTGACCGGTACGTTTCTACTTGGTGGATGGCTTGGTTGTCCACGGCGCTGTTGTGGATGGTGGGGGCTTTGGTGTTTGGGGTTTTACTGGCGATGTTTTTGCCGTTGAACAGATTTATAACAGGGCTTTCCGGGCTCACGGGTGTTCCGGCTGGATTAGGCAACTAGATAACTGAGGTAGGTCTTGAATCAACAAGAAAACAATTTCGGCCGCGACCGTCGCCCGGTGAGCGCAATTGCTACTGAGGATTTGGCAGAAACGCTATGCCATCATCTTGGGTTAGACCAGCAAGTCGTGCTGCGATTGTTTGGCCGAACGGTCAGCAGTGAATTAAACGATGAGCAGTTTGTGGCGTTGCTGAGAAGTTTTAGTCTTGAGCTGCCTCGCCGTAAACGCGCTGTCGTCGAAGCACTTGCCCGCAGCGTCGCATCGGGCGAGTCCTTTATGAATGCGCTTGGTGCGCTCAACGTACCTATGCGCGGCAAAGCTATAAATCTTCGCATGATGGAAAAGGCCCTGATGAACGCGCAAGATCAAAATGCGTTACCGACGTTTCTTAATGCGGTATCTACGTACCAGCCTTCACGTCGTCCGTTAGCGCTACGTTACCACGACACGATGCGAAAAAGGCTGGTCAGGTTGGTGATCAAGACTCTTTTTATTCTACAATTAGTCACGTTCTTGATGCTGTTCATTGTTCCAGAGCTTATGAAAATATTTCAAGAGTTCGGGATCGAATTGCCGTACTCATTTCGTTTCGTTGTGATGGCAGCTGATGTTTCGGCAAAGTACTGGTTTCTCTTTGCGATTGTGCTGATCTTGGTTTTCAGAAGTTACCTTTTTCCGCGCGCTTGGATTCATCTTCTGAGACAGATGAACGCGAAATTTAATCCTTGGAGTTGGCTGCATCGCCCGCTTTCCAAAGGACAACAGCAAGAGCTGTCAATCTTGCTAACAGGCACTCCCACAAACGCTGATTGGTCATCGCTTCCAAGTCTCAATAGAAAAGAGAAACAGGCGTTCGAAACTGCTCATTCAGACAACGCAAAATCATGGTTGCTCAGTCGTCGTCTTCGGGAGAGTGATCGACGGACCGTGGCTTGGAAAAATCGTTTGGGTGACTTCTTCATTTCCGTTTGGAATGTTGTTTTGGCTTGCATTGTAGCGGCGTTCGCCATCAGTATCGTTTCCTGTCTGACGAGTATCATCGAAGGGGTTTGTGGTGATTAATCAGCGCGGCGGGGTTTCAAGTATCGAATTCTTGGTCTCATTTTCAGTGATGGCGACCGTGATGACTTTCGCGACGACGATGACGCTGAACATCAGTCGGGTGTGGCGCGACATCGAACACCATCGTCTGGCGGTGAGTGAGCTGTCGAATCAACTGGAAGAATTAACGTTGCTCAGAGGTGAAAAATTGGCCGATCGAGTTAGCGAAATTCAACCATCGGATTTTTGCAAACAAGGATTAAACGAACCAAGGATTTCGGCAACAATCAGTACTGACAAACTCGGGCAACGAATTGATTTGGAGTTAGCATGGAAGCATCAGCCGGTTGAAAGGAAAGTGAGACTTAGTGGTTGGGCGATCCATCAAAAAAATGCCTTGGCTGAAAAAACAGATCAGGGGGGAAAGCCATGAAATTGCATTATCGGCGACGCGCCGGAGTGTCCATGCTTGAAGCGCTGATTTACGTGTCGCTTTCCGCTGTGCTGGTATCGCTGACGGCGCAGTGGTTTCATGTCGTATTCCAAGTCGCGTCTCGAAATAAAATCTGCCAGCGACAGCACGTCGCTTTGAAGCGACTTTCGTCGGATCTGCGCAATGATGTTATTTCTGCAGAGGATGTATCTCTGACGCCACCTAAACAACTTTCACTCGTTGCCGATGGCAAAGAGAAAATCATCTATCGGATCAGCCGCGGGCAAGTGGATCGGATCGTCGGTGATGTGAAGCAACCGGCGCGGCAAGATGTCTATCGTGATCTCGATGACTTGCGGCTGGAATTTGTGGATGGCGATTCAGAGGATAGATCTTCATTCGTTTTCCTTAATGTCTACAGGCCAGTGGAACAAAAGAAACTTAAAGACGCAGCGCCGCAGTCTGCTGCTGAGAAAAATGTAACTGAGAGGCCTTTGTTGCAAGTACGTTGCCGTCCTGTTCCTGTGACACAGGAGACGGTTGAATGAGATTTGCAAATAATCGACAGGGAGCCTCGCTCGTGGTGGTTTTAGCATTGTTGGCCGTTTGTTCGATAATTCTATTGGAACTGCTAACGGCCAGTTTGCAACAAAGATCTCAGACGCGGCGTGATCTCCAGCGTGAACAGACGCAGTGGTTGCTGCGAGCAGGTACGCGACGCGCCACGATCGAAATGGAAAATTCAAAAGGCGAAGTTCCCAACGATGTCACGATCAATCTTCCCAATTTCGAATCCGCAGCGGTAACGTTTTCAACGGATGCCGATGTTTCCAATGGGCAAAGGCTGAAGATCTCTGCTCAAATTGGAACACCAAAATTGCCGCATCAGCTAACAGTGCTTTCTACTGAGCTGACTATTGCCTCTAATAACCTTAGTCCAAACCAGGATTGAATGAATGCAAACAGAACTCACTCAGCACGCTCACCACACGCGACGCGGTTTTACGTTAGTGGAACTGTTGGTCGTGGTTGCCATTATCGGCATCTTGATCGGAATGTTGTTGCCCGCGGTGCAGCAGGTGCGCGAGGCGGCCCGCCGCACGGCTTGCCTAAATAATCTGGCTCAGTTAGGACTCGGGTTGCAGAATTACGAGTACGCTTTTGAGCATTTTCCACCTGGCGTGATCGAAGCCAAGGGACCCATCCTTAGTGTGCCCCAGGGCCAGCATGTTGGTTTTTTAGTGCAGGTGCTGCCGTTCATTGAGCAACGCGGTGTCTTTGATAATTTTGACCAAGAAGCGGGAACCTACGCCAAGGTGAACGTTCCGGCGCGCCTTATAGTGATTCCATCTTTCGTCTGCCCGTCGGTCGGTGTAACGCAGAGCGTATCCGAGGATGCGATGATGTCCACTTACGCTGGTTGTCATCACGGTGATGAAACGCCAATTGATGTTGATAACAACGGGATGCTTTATTTAAACAGCGCTGTTACCTTTGGAGACATTTACGATGGCAGCAGCAACACTTTTCTCATGGGCGAAAGTGCTGACAATCCTTCCACAGCGCTGGGCTGGGCATCGGGTACCAGAGCAACCTTACGGAACGCCAGCTCAATTTTGCCACTGAATGATAAAAAATGGATCAACGGACCGATCATGTCCGGCCTCGCAGCAGACGACTATGTTGGTGGTTTCGTTTCCCCGCATGCGGGAAGTGCAAATTTTGTCATGGCCAGCGGATCGGTTCACAGCCTCAGCGCTTCTCTGGATCCGATTGTGCTGGAGACGTTAGGCAATCGTTCCGATGGAGCCATGATGGGAGATTTTGGGCAGTAACGATCGCACCAGAAAAGGCCAGTCAATCATGACTGGCCTTTCTGGGCTTCGAAGTTAGAAACGTCTTGTCAGCGGACTCTACTCCGTTGGAGGACGAGGAACATCTCCCAAAGCTTCGGACGGATCGGACGTGATTGAAATGATCTCCTCGCCTGGTGCGAGATTGAATTCTTTCAATTCTTCCGGTGTCAGATTAAGCTCGTTTGCTTCAGGTTTATCTTCCTTTGATGCCATTTCAGGTGCGGCTTCTTTCTTTCCAGCGGCTGTTGGTTCCTTGAACTCTTCGGGCTCGTGAACACTCCACTTGTACTCGCACTGAGGGCATTTGTACTTGTCCTTTTTCAAAACGTTGACGGTGCGAACTTTCGATCGCTTAGGAGGGCAACATTTCTTCCAAGGCAAACGAACTGCTGGGATGCAGACTTCCTTTTGCTCAGATTTATAAGCAGTCTTTTCGACTTCGCCTTTTTTCACTTCCAATTCACAGAATTGGCAATCGCACCCCGAACTGCACTTTGAACCGCACCTACAACCGCACTTCGGTCGAGCAACTTTGCTACGGCAGCTTGAGCATCCGCAACTGGAATCTGACGCCGCATAAACAGGAGCTGAGTATACGGGGGTCGGTTGGGTGTAAACCACTTCCGCTGCTGCGTTGCAGCTGCTGCAGCCCGCATGCTGTGCATAAAGTGTACCCTGGCCGTCCAATCCGCCAATCACACCTACCGCCAACAGGCCCAGCAGCGTCGCAGCGGCTTTTAATCCTCTCTGGATTTTACTCATTTTATTCTTCTTATCGTTATGTGTTTGTTTTAGGTTTCAACTGGCTTTGCTGCTACGTGATGATTAAAAATCAACCATCCATCGCAAGCCAAGGATCTGATAGTCACCTGATGCAATTGGCTCTCGCTCGATTTCGCCAACCAAGTAGTTGAGCTGCATTCTTGCGTTAGGATTCCACCACCAGTTGAGTCCCAGAGTGAGCGATTCGCCTGTACCACCAATGATGTCCTGGTCTTGCAGGTCAGCATAAGAGTATCGTGCAGCGACCTGCCAAGCTCCGAGGCCGAAATTCCGTTCGCCGTTTCTGTTGCGAACAGAGAAGAAGTTCTCGTAGGGTTTGACGCGGCCAAGCGTACCCGTTTTTCTCACCCAAGGCGTGTGCTCGCCCGTCAAGAAGTAAGCGACTTGTACGTAGCCACCGCCGAACTGGACATCCCGCCCTACGGTTGGGTCACGTTCGACATTTCCCTGCAAGTATTCAGCCGTCAGCTGGAATGCTCCAATGTTGAGGACCGTTTCCAGTCCGTAACGGAACACCTCTTCGGCTCCTAAGATGTCACCGGTGTCCAGCCAACGCTGGTCTGAGCGTGCTTCTGGACGAGTGCGGAAGTCGGCTGCGTTGTCAGCACCCAATCCACCGTCAACTGAACCCCAACCACCCGAAACAGCCCAGTGGAAGTATCCACGTCCGCCCGAACTTTCGTCGTACCAAGCTGTATTGGCAAGACGACCCGCGAATTCTAGTTGGTAGTGGTCATCTTCAAATCCATCTCGGCTCTGTGTGACGTTCTGATGGAAAAGGCCGTAACGCCAGTTCCAAGCTTGGTCGTTGGAGAGTCCGTTGCTGGAAATTCCCAATCGACGGGAGTCTTCGCTGAGTGCTTCAATGATGAAGGGACGTTCAACGAATACGTTGTAGCGGCTACTGTTGAGGTGATCCAAGCCCTGGGGACGCTTGTGATTACCGATAATTACCGTATTGAATAGAGGAAGGTTTTTGAACCCAATGAAAGCGTCACGATAACTGGTCGAAACGCCGCCAGCGAATTCGCCTTCGTACTTATAGAACATGTTGTCATTGAGGTCGCCCTTGACACCGATCCGCATACGGCGGAACGTTACATTGTCTCTGGGATCTTCGCCTTCGAGTGTTTCAATCCCCGCGTCAGCTTGAGGGAACGCCCAATAGTCTAAGTGGATCCGTCCGAAGAAAGTCATTTTGGGGTTCTTGTGTCCAGAGTGAACAAGCCCTGGAATGGTCGAGTCAATTTTCTCAATTGCCTCGCCCTGCTCTTCAAAACCCTCTTCCAGCTCCTTCAGTCGCTTGTCAACGTCTTCGGAAGCTTCTCCAGAGTCCTTGCTCTCTGTTTTGGCTTTCTCAACCTTTTTCTCGACATCATTCTCGAGCTCTTCCAAACGGAGTTCCATCCGCTTTAGTTGCTCACGGAGCATGCCAATCGTTTCGGCATCTGAATCGTTGCCTGCATCGGCGGCGCTTTCTTCACCGGCACCGGAATCTTCATCCCCTGCCCGCATGAAGTTTACGGTGTTGAAATTGTTATTGGACGCAATACGATCGTTCGAATAGAACTCTTGACCGATTGCGGGTGCCGCGAGGCAACCGAGCAAAGTCATGGTAAGACAAGTTCTGGTCAACATACCCTTTTCCCAAGTTTGGATGAATTTAAGTGTGAGCTTAAGCGTGAGCTACAAGTGTGAGCTACAAGTCAAGTTCGGATATGTCGGGCTGGTAGGGATAATCACATTGTCGTATTTGCGCCAGATTAAGAGGCCTTAAAAATATAATGGTTTCAGCCGTCAAACTTTACCAACGCGACGCAGAATCACCGGAACGATCGGTAAACTCAATCGGTAGATTCCTGATAGCAATCGCGAGCGTTAGAAAGCCATTGCCCTACGAAGGGATCAGAAGGGACCACTGTTGCTTACACGAATAACGTTGCAACAAGTCAGTTTTGCCTAACTGGCAAGGTCGTTGGCGCGGTGGCTCGAAGCCTATGCGTTGCCAGCGATCTCTGCGACCGCGCCGACAGCGAATTCGATGTCAACGGAGGTGTTGAACGGACCTGGGCTGAAGCGAATGAGCCCATCTTTGTCCGTCCCCAAGCGTTTGTGCATGAGCGGTGCACAATGAAAACCGGACCGGATTTGGATCTCGAACTCGACGTCCAGTATGCCAGCCGCTGTTTGCGAATCAAAACCGTTGATAGAAATGCTGATTACGCCCGTGCGGCTGGTTTCTTCGACAGGGCCGAAGATTTTCACGCCGTTGATCGAGGTTAAACCTTCCCGCAACTCTTTCATCAGATCGTCGCTGTGCTGTTGCATGGCCTCTCCCACTTCGCTGTGGACGAACTTCACGCCCTCGCCCAGCCCCGCGATGGCTGGCACGTTGAGGCTGCCGGCTTCGAATTTTTTCGGCATTTGTGTAGGCTGAGTCGCGTCGGCATGCTGGCTGCCTGTGCCGCCAAAGCGGAGCGGAGAAACGTGATCGACGATGCTCTCTGACAAGTAAAGCACTCCGGTTCCCATGGGACCAAGTAGCCCCTTGTGCCCGGTGGCGGCCAGCATATCACAGCCGATTTGCTCTACGTCGATGGATATGTGGCCAATGGATTGAGCTGCATCGACCAAAAATCGAACATCGCGTTTCTTGCAGATGTCGCCGATCGCGGCGACCGGTTGAATTGTTCCGGTGACATTGCTGGCGTGCGTTATTGCGACCAATCGAGTTTTGTCGTCGATTGCCTTTTCGATGTCCGACGCAGAGACACGGCCGGTGTCATCGCAATCCACGATCGTCAATGTGATAACGCCCGTTTGTTGTAAGTGCATCAATGGACGGAGTATTGAGTTGTGATCAGCGACACTCGTAATGGCGTGATCGCCGGGCTTTAAGAGTCCTAAAATCGCAGTGCTGAGCGCATCGGTGGCGTTGGCGGTGAAGACGACTTGATTTTTCGATGACGCGTTGATCAATCCGGCGACGGACTGGCGAGTCTTTTCGACGATATCGTTAGCTGCGCCGGCCGCAGCGTAGACCGCTCTTCCTGACGGCGCGCCTACCTGACGCATCGTGTCTTCGACGGCCCGATAGACTGATTCGGGTTTGGGCCAACTGGTGGCGGCATTGTCTAGGTATATTTGGGACATGGTATATTTTGGACATGTTTGGGTTTGTCTTGGTCAGCAATCAGTGGTGGTGGTGGGTGAAGCAGCGCGTTTTTCACTTTCCACGTTCAATGGAGATGCTGGATACGTGGCCTCATCCACTACGAGGGTTGGATTTTTACTGTTCGACCGACCAAGGATACGGAGCCAGAGGCAATCTCTGAAATGACCTCAGGTAAGAGTTCACATTCGGCGACAAAAACACGCGCAGCCAGTGACTCAGAGGTATCGCCATTTTCTACCGGCACGCTGCGCTGAGCGATGATGGGACCATGATCGTACTGGTTGTCAACGAAGTGGACAGTGCAACCGGTCAGCTTACATCCGTAGTCAATCACCGATTGATGGACGCGCGATCCGTAATTCCCTTTTCCGCAAAACGACGGAATGAGGCTAGGATGGATGTTAATGATTTTGTTGGTGTAGTTATCGGGGATACTCAATTTTCGAAGAAACCCCCCCATGACAATGAGGTCCGGTTTGACTTCAAAATTCTCTATCGCGCGATAAACCGCTGCGCTGAAATCAATTTCATCGGCGTAGTCACGATGATTGACGACGCAGTGCGGGATGCCCTCGGCTGTGGCGAAGGCGAGCCCTTGCACGCCAGGGTTGTTGGAGATGACGCTGCTGATTTCCCAATTCGCGGTTCCCGATTTTTGAACTGCGATGAGGTTCTTCAGCGTGGTGCCGCCGCCGGAAATTAAGACCGAGATTGAAAACATGTTTGTGGGGGAGTGGAGGATTCTAATTTTGGATTTCACAAAAGACTCGAAACCGCAATGTAGCTACCGTCGCCAGACGGTGGATTCGCAAATTTTTCTAACAAGGCGTTTTTTCGAATTTGCGTTTTGGCGGATCCACGCTCTGGCGAGCGTAGCTACTTCGAGGGGGATTTAGATTTTAGTATTTTCGAAACGGCAAATTATTTATTACCAATTCAAAATTCATCAACTTGGATATAAACCTTACTTTCAAACAACTTCAATCGAAAGCTTCAAAGCGTATTCACCAATCTCGCGGGACACCGACTGGGCTCCTACGGCACCCAACTCAACCTCTGCCGCCAAAACTTCGCCTGCCAAGTAATCTTGATTCTCGCTGATCGCTTGAGTCAATTCTTCGGCGGCGGTCTCAATGGTTAGCCTGATGCGATCGGTGCGTCGCAGATCTAGCTCTTTGCGATAATCCTGCACCAAACGAACCATGTCACGCGTCAGACCGGCACGGATCAGCTCCGGCGTCAGCTCCGTCGACAACACAATCACAGCTTGGGAACCCTGAGCAGCAGCCCAACCCTCGTTGGCCTGCAAACGGACTTCGACGTCATCTTCGGTCAACTCAATTTCGGTTCCATCGACATCGAGCACGGCTTTATCGGTCTGCGACAACGATTCCAAGATTGCTTTTCCGTCGGCCGCGGCAAACGCGCCTTTGACTTTCGGCATCAACTTCCCAACACGCGGGCCAAGCAACTTAAAGTTCGGTACGATCTGGTAGGACACATATTCGCCCGCATCGGTTGTGTAGGTGACCGCGCGGACATTAAGTTCAGTTTTCAGCAAATCGTCGTGCGTTTCCAGCCACGCCTGATCGGTTTGATTGTTGAGCACGACCGTAACGCCGGACAAGGGTTGACGCACCTTCAATTTCGCATTCATCCGCGCCGATAGTCCCAACGAAGCGATCTCGCGTAACAAACTCATCTGCCGCGATAACGTTTCATCGATCAAGCCCTCGTTGGCCATCGGATAATCGCAGAGATGAACACTTTGCGTCGCCCCGGCACCGAACGACTTTGTCAGGTTCTTCCAAATTGATTCCGAGATGAACGGCGTGAAAGGAGCGATGGCTTTGCAAATCGTCGCCAACGTCTCGAACAGCGTCCAATAAGCGTCCAGTTTATCGACGTCCTGTTTATCCTCGGCCCAGAAACGGTCTCGGCTTCGGCGGACATACCAATTACTCAGACTATCAACGAAACCGCTCAGCTTCGTACACGCCGCATAATTGTCGTACTGATCCATACGCTCGGTTACGACCTTCAGGGTTTGGTTCAGCTCGCTGATTAACCAGCGGTCAAGTTCTCCCCGCTCGCTGACGGGGCGGCAGCCGGTCCCCGTGGAAATCGCCTCAGGATTCAATTGACCCGCAGCGCTGATAGAACTTGGGCTGAAACCATCAATGTTCGCATAGAGAACGAAGAAGCTGTAAACGTTCCACAGCCGCAGCAGGAATTCAGGGATGCTTTCTTTGATCGCCCGTTCACTGTAGATGATGGACGTCCACGGTGGCTGATTGGCAAAGAAGTACCAACGCAGCGCGTCGGCACCATGTTGGTCGAAGATTTCATTGGGCGCTCGGTAGTTTCTCAATCGCTTCGACATTTTCTCTGTCTTGCGACTGACCTTACCACCGCACTCGGTGCACTTCTTCACCTGGTCAGCGTGGCGATGACTGCATTTTGCACAAACGTAGCCCTCGGCCAACATCAACCCCAGCACGATACAGTTCTCAAACGGATGAGGAAACTTGATGTCGGGATCGTCGCCAAACAGCAGCGTGCTGATCGCCAGTTGGCTGTAGAACCAACCGCGCGTTTGATCCAACGCCTCGCTGATGAAGTTAGCCGGGAACTGTTCTTTGAATTCTTTCTCACCCTGATGCGGATAACCCCATTGAGCAAACGGCATCGCACCGCTGTCGTACCAGCAGTCGATCACCTCAGGCACGCGATTCATCGTCGCGCCGGCGGCAAACGGCGAATCATAAGTGATGGCGTCGATGTAGGGTTTGTGAACCTTGAGGTCTTCGACCAGTTCAGGATTGGCTTCTTTCGCCGCGGCCCAGACCTCCATGCCGGTCGCCCCCGGTTTAGCGATCAAACTATCATAAGAATCCATCGCCTCCATTTTTCCGGTTTCAGAACAAACCCAGATCGGCAACGGCGTACCCCAATAGCGTTCGCGCGACAGCGACCAATCGACGTTGCTTTCAAGAAAGTTTCCAAATCGACCGTTCTTGATATGATCGGGCAACCAGTTGATTTCCTGGTTGTTGGCAAGCATTTTGTCTTTGAAGTCCGTCGTTTTGACAAACCAGCTTTCGCGCGGATACTGAATCAAAGGATCATCGTCGGCCCGCCAGCAAAACGGATACTCGTGTTCGTACTGGTCCAGCAAATACAACGCCTTGGTCTCTTTCAGCTTCTGGGTGATCGCTTTGTCGGCGTCCTTGACCCATTGGCCCTCGAAATCGGGAACCTCAGCCGTGAACTTTCCGTTGGGGCCGACCGGACAGATCAGGTTGGGGCCTTCTCCTTCGATGAACCGCTCGCGCTCGCTGACCAATAATTCGTAGTCAACCTCACCGAACGCGGGAGCTTCGTGAACCGCGCCGGTACCACTGTCGGTAGTGACGAAATCCGCAGACGTGATCCGCCAAGCACGACTCTCGGTGCCGCCAGATTTAAGCGTCCCTGTCTGATCTCCGTCGGTTTTGTAGAAGTAGTCAAACGGTGGTTGATACCGCTGTCCGACCAACTCCGAACCTTTGCAGGTCGATTTTACTTCAAGCTCACGTTTCATCTTCGTCGCAATCTTCTCAACGAGATCGGCCGCAAAGATCAAATAGTGATCTTCTTGAGGATCGTAAACGGTGGCGTAGTCAATTTTTTCATTGACCGCCGCGAACTGATTGCTGGGCAGCGTCCAAGGCGTCGTCGTCCAAACCAATAGGCTGGTGTTTTCTTTTTCCAGCAACGGAAACTTCACGTAGACGCTGGGGTCTTTGACCGTTTTATAGCCTTGGCCCACTTCGCCGCTACTGAGCGCGGTGCCGCCCTGAGCCCACCACCAGATGATCTTGTGGCCTTTGTATAACAGGCCTTGGTCGAAGAAGTTCTTCAGCGACCACCAGACCGATTCGACGTAGCTCTGGTGATAGGTCACATACGCTTGGTCCAAGTTGACCCAAAAACCGAGCCGCTCGGTCAGCTGTTCCCATTCCTGCATGTACTGCCAGACGGATGCTTGGCATTTTTGGATGAACGGTTCGACGCCGAAATTTTCGATCTCTTCTTTGGCGTGAATGCCCAGTTCTTTACAGACTTCCACCTCGACGGGCAGACCATGCGTGTCCCAGCCGGCTTTTCGTTCGCAGAAATAGCCGCGCATCGTTTTGTAGCGCGGAAACAGATCCTTGATCGCGCGCGTCAGGCAATGGCCCGGATGAGGTTTTCCATTGGCCGTTGGCGGGCCTTCGTAGAATACATAGCGCTCTTGGCCAGCGCGTTGATCGAGTGACTGCTGGTAGATGTCATTCTGTTTCCAAAACTCCAGAATAGATTCTTCAATCTTTGGGAAACTGACATTATTTTCGCAGGGATCGAATGAAGAATCGTCGTCCTTGGCGGCCATGTAAACGCTCAACGGGTTATCGGTAGATCGGGATATATTTTGATCCCATAATATCCTCGATAGAGGCGATTCTGTGTAGGTATGTTCGCGCGGATGTTTCGCGAACGACTAACAAAAAACTGTCGCTCACGCGTTTCGTCGGCCTCAAGGATGACACA
>CALDEW010000218.1 GCA_937942355.1 uncultured Pirellulaceae bacterium
GTCTACAAACGTGTTAAAGAAGTTCTTGCGAAAATTTGCGATCATCTCCGTTGTCATGGTACTTGGTCTGGCGATGCTAAGTTTTTTCGGCCCCGAACCGCCGGAACTGGGTATTTCCAACGGACGACTATCCGAATGCCCGGGAAGTCCCAACTGCGTTTCATCGATGACAGAACTGGAAGATTTTGCGATGGAGCCGATCCCATTCTCGGATCCTGCTAACTCCACCGAAGATGAGCTGAGTAAGCTCAAACAGGTGATTACGAGTGAATTTCCGCGCGCGACTCTGGTCGATCAACAAGAAAATTATCTGCGCTATGAATTTTGCACGTTCGTGTTTCGCTTCGTAGACGACGCTGAATTTTTGGCCGTTCCAGAAGAAAAGCAAATTCACTTTCGCTCTGCATCGCGCGTGGGGCAGTCTGACCTAGGGCTCAATCGCAAACGCATAGCCAAGATAAAACGACTGATGTCCCAGTAGAGATTCCCGCCCTTGCGCCCCGTAGTGGATCTTGTTAAAGATCCCGCCCCGCCATTACCCGGAACAGCATCGGCAACGAGGAGGTCTAACAACACTCCACTACGCGTTCGGTAGGCGTTTCGGCCAACTCACTTCGTCAGAATCAGTTTCTCTTGCCGCGTTTTTCTCAAGCGATAAATCTGGCCGTTGTGCTCTATCCAGACCTCGTCGCCGCAGCGTGCCAAAGAATCGAACTTGATAATTTTTGGAAGCTCTGGAAATCCCTCCAACGGCTCCTGGGATGAGTCCTCAGAAGAGTCCTTCTCGTTATCATCATCGGAAGGTGGTAATTCGGGTTGAGTCTCGTCCGGCATGTTCGATTTTTCGTCTTTGGGCGAATATTCAGCCAGAAATTGCCGAAATAGACTGTTAATGGCTTGAGCGGAGAGGCGAATAACGTAATAATCGACCTCGGGATTGATCGTTCAATCTCCATGTACTTTAGTCTTTTTTGACGACGCAGCAAGCCATCTTGGTTTCCTTCTCCGGATCCCAGCAGCCAGCCACGCTCGGAAGACCCTCGCCGACATTCAATTTTACGTCGTGCGAGTCCGTTTGGTTTGGTTCATAAGGATCCACACAATGAAGAAGTTTTGCAAAAACCGTTCTGCCTTTACCTTGGTCGAACTCCTCGTCGTCATTGCCATCATTGGCATTCTCATCGGCATGTTGTTGCCTGCCGTCCAACAAGTCCGCGAAGCGGCTCGTCGTATCACCTGTGCGAATAACTTGCGTCAAATGGCTTTGGCCACTTTGAATTTCGAGTCTGGCTTCCAAAAGCTACCTGCTTCTTGGAAACCTGCAGTGGGTGTCGTTTTCGGCGAAAACGGAAACGATGATATCCGAGGATGGTCTGCTCAAGCTCAGATCTTGCCATATCTTGAGCAAGGCAACCTGGAAAGTCAGATCGACTTCAATCTAGATTACATTAATACGCCTCCGATCACGATCGCCGGTGAAACCGTCGCGATGGCATCTGCCAGAATTCCGATCTACCAGTGCCCCAGCGAACCCAACAGCACGACACGTTTTGAGGACGGCGTTGCGATTCACCACCCGCTGAACTACGCGTCCAACGCAGGTGACTGGTTTGTTTGGGACCCGCGCGGCAACCGTAACGGACAGGGAGCTTTGGCCGTCAATAAACGTATTTCGATTGGATCAATCAGCGACGGCACAAGCAACACCATGCTGTATGGCGAAGTGAAAGCCTATACTCCTTATTTTCGAAATGCGGGTCAATCCGGAGACATTGCGATGCCCAATACGCCCGCTGAGGTGGTCGCGATGGGTGGAGACTTCAAAACCAGCTCAGGGCACACCGAGTGGGTAGACGGTCGTTGCCATCAAGCATCGTTCACCGCAACCTTTACGCCCAACACGAAAGTGCTCTTCAACGACAGCGGCAGCGGACAAGAACTGGATGTTGACTGGACCAACCAGCAGGAAGGCCGATCTATGGAGGCCCGTACTTACGCCGCAGTAACGGCCCGTAGTTTCCACAATGGTGGCGTCAACGTCTGCCGCGTAGACGGTTCGACTGATTTCCGCAGCGATGACGTCAATCGTGCGACTTGGCAAGCCTTTGCCACACGTGCCGGCGGCGAGGTTTTAGGCGAATTTTAATTTGAGCCTAAACCTATTTTCTACTCAGCCGGTAAGTATCCTAATGCTTACCGGCTTTTTTCATCGATAAATGCGGGGTCGTAGGGAAAAAAGAAAAACGATACGATTTAAGCTCTTCAAACATTCACATTGCGGCGAATTCGAGATGACCAAAAGTAAACTAATTTGGATGAATGGCGAAATGATCCCTTGGGAGAACGCCACGGTTCATGTGATGGCTCACGCGCTTCACTACGGGACAAGCGTCTTCGAGGGGATTCGTTGTTACGAAACGAAATCCGGCCCTGCGATCTTTCGCTTGGATGCCCACATCCGCCGCTTAGCCGATTCGGCCAAACTTTATCGAATTGAGATGCCTTTCTCGGGCGCTCAAATGGCGGAGGCCTGCCGTCGGTCGATCTCGGAGAACGGACTGACCAATGCTTACATCCGGCCCTTGATCTTTCTCGGTGCCGGTTCGCTGGGCGTCGTGCCCAACGATGATGTGCCCGTTGATGTCATGGTTGCCGCGATCGAGTGGGGTGCGTACTTGGGCGAAGAAGGCATGACCCAAGGTATCGACTGCTGTGTGTCTTCATGGAGCCGCACGACCAGCGCCGCGATCCCCGTGCTGGCCAAAGCCGGCGGGCACTATCTCAACGCGAACTTGATTGGCGGCGAGGCCCGTCGTAACGGTTTCACCGAAGGCATCTCGGTATCTGCCAATGGCACCATCAGTGAGGGTTCCGCAGAAAACATTTTCATCGTACGCGACGGAGTGATTTATACCCCGCCGTTGGCCGCATCAATTCTGGGCGGGATCACCCGTGATTCGGCCATCGTCATCGCCAGAGACCTTGGCTATGAGGTCGTCGAGCAACAATTGCCGCGCGAGTTGATGTACATCGCGGACGAGATGTTCATGACCGGTACTGCCGCGGAGATCACGCCGGTG
>CALDEW010000219.1 GCA_937942355.1 uncultured Pirellulaceae bacterium
TGGGATTCTAAGCTGGAGCTCCAGGAAGCCATCGTCTTGATTGCCGAAGATAGACTCTCGGGAAAACGGCTGAGTCATTTCGTACTGGAAGAAGTTGTCCAATCGATGGGGCTGGGCGGCGACTCGAAACATTTCCCCAAGAGTGTTTTTTATGAAAACAAATTGTTGTTTCGCTATGGAACGGCCACGCGCTTGGCACCGATCGACCGGAAACTAATTGCATTTTTATATGAGCACGTACCGGCAGGTTCGGAGGCCGTTGAGGTGGGGCAGTTTTTCGAAAAACATTGGAAGTGAAAAACGCCACGCGTCTCACACATCACATACTATTGGGCGATTTTGAGTTCCACATCTGCGCCTGATTTTGGCAGCACCAAATCGAACGTCTTTTCACCGACGTCGACTTTGTAATCGCCAATGAAGCCGCGCAGTTTCACGACACCGTTGCTGTCAGTGGTTAATGTTTCATCGGTTTGCCACTGCGATCTGAGCTCCTGCCATTGTTTACCCAATTTGGTCAGCGACCAATCTTTGTTGTAGAACGAAGCCAGCGGCATCCAGTGAGCCTCCGACCAAAATCCCCAACAAACAATCCCATCGACCGCCTCGTGACTAAAACAGCTGATGTAGAAGTCTCTAAGGAAATCGGCGCGTAGTTGTTCGTCAGGCACAATCACATCGAACTCTGTGATCATGATTTTCTTTTCAAATTTGCTCAAATCGTCCAGCTCCTGAAGAATCCGATGCGGAGGCGTCAACAGCGATCCGAAGTGGCCTTGGATTCCGATCCCATCAATGGGAGCCCCGTTGTCGATGAGAAACTTGATCGTTTTTACGTAGTGCTCCTTATGCGCTGTGGGATGGCCGCCGCGTACCAGGGCGGCGAAGTCGTTGTAGTACAAATCGCAATTGGGCAACGCGGCATCGGCTTCCTTGAACCACTGGACCATCGCTTCATCGCCCAGCACATCCATAAGTTCGTGGTTGTCAAAGCCTTCGTTGATCACGTCCCAGTCTTGGGCAAAATCTTTGGTCAAGTAGCTCATCTCCCGGATACGCGATCCCAACACACCTTTGAGCGCGGCGGGATTATCTTTGAGCGACTTCACCCAGTCGGGAAGATGGTATTGCCCGGGCCACACCATCACATGGCCGCGCACTTTGAGGTTGTTGTCTTTGAGCCAACGCATCGAATCAATGGACTGCTGGCGGTACTCGGGTTTCTCATCCCAGAAAGGCCATTTAAACCCGTTTTCAATGACGCCCACGTTGAAGTTCTCTTTGAGTATCGCGCGATACTTTGCGCTGTCTTCATCTTGTCCCATGATCTTCCATGAATCGACGGAAGTGCCAAACCCAAAAGCGTGGCGGTCGAGCTTCACACGCACCGACTGATTGGCCATTGGATCTCCATTGCCGTCGACCAATTTGATTTGAAGGTCTGATTTGCGAATTTTTTCGATGCGTTCAAAAGCTTCTTTTCGCCATTGAGCTCCCTCTTCACGACCGATGTAGGACAGCGGAGTATGAGGAAGCCCTTCTAAAGAGCGCTGCCCAAAATTCCAAAGTTCGATCTTGGCAACTTCAATTTCTTGTTTTAGGTAGCCCATTTGGAAGTTCATCGAAGATCCGCCAGCTTCGTAGTCCTCCAGCGACTTAAACGCAACCCAATAGTGCTGCCAACTCCCATCGACGGGGGTTTCGACCAAGTATTGAATACTCTTGGTGTAGGGATCGCCAGCTTTTTCAAAAACGAACTCAGTCACGCCGCCGCCTTGTCCCGATTTGGCTTTACCCCTGACCCAGAAACTGGCGACCAGCGCATCGTCTTTGTTGACCGCAGCGGTTGTCACCTGATTGACGCTGATGTCCCACGTATTTTTTGGCTGACCTGTGATGTCTACTCGGATCGACGAAGCCCCGTCATCGGTGGCTTTCTTCTGGACCGAGCTCGAAGCGAGTTCTCCTCCGGTGTTAACGTTTAGTTTCTCCGGAGCCAAAGATTCGGATTCGATCGCCGGTTTGCCGCCCTCGGGCAATTGTTGCCGATCCGCAAAAGCAATCGATGTAACGCTGATCAAGGTAGCGATCAGCCAGAAATGCAACTTGTAGAAAAACATAAAGGTCCCGCGCATCAGCCTACGATTAAGGAGAATCAAACTAAGTAACTACTTTATCTGCTGGCCAAGCCGGGGATAGAGATATTCTTGTTAAGGGCACGCAACTATTCATGCGACAAGAAGGAGTGCGCGTGGGGCGGGTTCCTACCGGCTGCTTTGGGTAAAGGTTGGCGATGGCCCGTGGGAACCGGCCCTACTGGCTTCGGGTTGCCGAGCGAAGAGAAGAAACATTGGGAAAACGCGCCTCAACGAACCAGCGGCTAGCGCCTCGCCGCTAACAAACCGAGACCTTCGGACCCGAAGCGAGGGCCATTAGGCGATCGTCAGAGTAAAAACTAAGCGGCTCGTTTTAGCGCGGCCGGTTGAGTCTCGAGCTGCACTTCGGCGGCAAGGTCGGACGCGTGTATTTTCAAACCTGATTTCTCGATTGACGACTTCATTCGGTTGACGCGTTCAATGCGCCTGGCGAATTTCTGATCGTTGACGTTGGTGCCCAACGCACCAACGCGCCCCATCGCTTGCAAAAACATGCTTGGCTGAAGCGGCGCCGAAATCACTTCCTTCATGAACGATAGCAGCCCTCGGCCAAGCGGCGAATCTTCACGTGTGTGCCTCACGATCGCCCGTTGTGCCGAATTGCCGTGAGGTTGGTCAGCCTGTTTGGTGATTAGCGCTGGCCGAGAAATGGTGGCGACACACTGGGCTGCGAAGTGACTGCGACAGCCCAAACTTTTTAATGTCAAAGCAATGTCGAGATCCAAATACTGATCGTCGACGGTGACATCAAAATTACCGGCAAGCTCCAACGTCGACCGTCGATAGAATGCGGCCCATTGCGTTGGACCGATCGGTCGTAGTCGCCCTAACACGCGATCGGCGATCTTATCGCCGTCGCCTTCGAGGATTCTTTGGAAGCCGTAGTTGGTTTTTAGACCCGCTGCCACAATTTCGCTGGGGTCAGCCAGCGGCACAATCACTGGCACAGCGCTCGCAACTTTCTCATCCGCGAAACTTGGGCCAATGTCTGCCTGCCAATTCTCAGGCAATTCAACTCCCGGACGAACGATAGCGATCAGTTCCGCCGACGCAGCATCGAGGGCTTGATTGAGCATGCGTGCCAAACGCCGGGACTGGGCGTCGACGATGGTAACTTCCCCACCCATTGAATAGGGGTCTTCGTAAGTGCCATCGTGAACAAGTATCACTTCGGTTTCACTGGAACGATCGCGGAGCAGTGACGCCAATGTCTGCTCAAACAGATTGACATCCCCCACAAGAGGAACAACGATCGAGAATCGCGGCGAGTCTGTAGCCATAAGAATTGTCTAAGGACGGAGAGAAGATTGGTCTCTTTCCCGATATTCGGCGACAGAGAATGTCGAATTGAGGAATTTTGATACGTATAGGATTGGGAAAGTGCTGGTACAAAAAAAACAACACTTCTTCAAACTTTGGCTTAAGTCTCACGAGGTTCTCCACCATTTCGATCACGTCTTAGCGAAAAACAGCTTCCAGATTCCCAATACTCCTACGCCGGCGATGGAGATCGAACTGACCCACAATGCGACGTCATAGATAGCGTTGGGGGTCAAGCGATCATCGTTTTCGTGGTATCGAAACCATAGCGCAGCACCGGCGACAACAAACAGGATGACTGTTGTGGCGACACCGCCGATTATTACCATCGCCGCGGGGGCTGTGAAGAACAAGTAACAAGCGGCCCAAACCACCGGAAACAGCCAAGCGAAAAAAGCCAGTCCGAGATGGCGTTGCTTCGCATCACGATAGTCAAGCAAACCTACTTGTCCTGCTGCGTCGGTATATAGGCGCGTCCATGCCGCCAACGCCGCCAGTAATGTGGAAAACAAAACGGCCAAGGCCCCCAATAGGAAGAGGTATCTGGCTGACGCACCGAGCGTCTCTGTATAAATACGTGACAACGTTTCAACGATTTTATTCGGCTCAGGGACAGGACCTGAGTCGTGAAGGATCGCGGCACCCAAGAGAAAAAACGCAACCGTCATCACGGTGTAGACCACCATCGCCAAAATTGCGTCGATGTACATCACTCGGATCCAGCCGCGCGCGTCGTCCGCCCATTGTTGATTGTCCTCACGCGGACCGACGTTCCGCGCGTATCCTTTTTCGATCAGCCAGTAGTTGTAAGCCATGATCTCATCGCCGCCGACGCCCGTGATTCCGAACGCCCCCAGCGCTACCCATGCGACAGCCGCCGGCATCTGAAAACTCAGCCCGCTGGTGATGTCAGGCCAAGCAATCGCGTTGGGCGTCCACTGGAGTTGAAAAAGCGAAATCAAAGTGAGCAAGGTAAACAACCCCATCATCACAAGGCAGGCTTTTTCGATCAGTTCGTAGTATCCACGAAAAACCAATAAAGAAACGGTGATTGCCACAATCACGCACCACATCCAGATCGCAACCGCCGGAACCAACATGGAAAGAATAATGGCAACCAGTCCGACGATCGCGCCAGTCTGAAGCGGTTTGACCATCATCAGCAACAACCATATCCAAATCGACCAATTCGCATTACCCAAACGCGGCCCCGGCAATGCGTTTAACGATTCCATCGTCGTACGTCCGGTAAGGATTGCCTGTTTGCCGAACTCCAACTGCACCGCAACTTTGACGAAACAGCTGACCAAGATTACCCACAGCACAACAAAACCTGCGGTCGCGCCAAGATGCGTCGTCGCGATCAGTTCGCCCGACCCGACGATGGACGCGGACAAAATGAACCCCGGCCCAAGATGCTTGAGGGTTCCCCGCCAAGTCGTTGGAGGCGCGAGCTGTGTTTGGGAAGATTGTTGGTAGGGATCAGTCCGTGTCATGTCGACCTATCTCAAAGCTGGTTTTGCGGTTGCACGATTACAAGCCTGAAGCGCGATTTTCAGTTTATCCCGCTTCCGTTTCCTGCGCCGATTGTAGCGACTATTGGAATAAGCTGGGTTAGGAGGGGGTTCGTAATGCCCCAACCGCACCAAAGTTACCCCAAAATTGAACTTTTGGTGACATCTGGGAATTCCTGACATAGGTTTCTTAAGAAGTCGTCTCGGAAGCGACACGTTTGAATAATCCCATTCGTTTAATTTTCGACCAGAGAACAAAAGCCCAAAGCCATTTCCTGAATCATCCACTGCCGCTGCTGAAGAAGTTTTCAGACGGCACGATGAGCTCAACACCTGTAGCCTACGCTCCCAACCCTCGCTCAAAACAAACATGAAGCCTACTCGTAACAGAGAGCCCGCTCGCAGAAAAGCCATCGCATCGGTCAGCCGTCGGGGTGCCGCACTTATCGAATTCGCGCTTGCATTCCCTGTGGTGCTCTTGGTCGTTTTCGCAACGGTAGATGTATGCAACCGCATCTATCTTCAACAAGCGATAAAGATTATGGCGTACGAAGGGGCGCGAGTTTCGACTATTCCTGGAGCGACAACTGCGGATGTTACTCAGCAAATCGAGGAGATGGCGGCCAACCGCAGTGTAAGAAACCTGCAGATCGCTGTCTCGCCTTCCGACTTTGAAAATTCGAGTTTTGGTACTTTTGTTTCAGTCGAAGTTCAAGCGGACACAACTCAAGGACTGACAAGCTTTTTCACGACGAACCGATGCGTAGCTACCGTATCAATGATGAAGGAAAGCGAATGATCACCGTTATTGCCAAAACCAACGACAAAACTAACCACAAAGCCAACCGCGGCGGAGCGATCTTGCCGCTGGTTGCGATTATCTTTCCCCTGCTGCTTTTGCTTTCAGCTGTTGCAATCAACATTGCCTACATGCAGCTTTCGCGAACCGAGTTAGGAATATCGACCGATGCTGCCGGCCGTGCCGCTGGAAGGATGTTCGCGATAACACAGGACGAGGGACTAGCTCTCGAAGCGGCGAATGAAGCAGGCGCCATCAACTTCGTGGCGGGAAAAGAATTGAGGTTCTCTGCTGCAGATCTTGAATTCGGCAAATCAATGCGAGTCGATGAAAGCTCTCGTTTTGAGTTTGTCACGGCAAGCCCGCAAGATTCCAACTCGGTACGAATCATGGGAAACCGCTCCAATTCATCACTAAGCGGTCCGGTTCAAACGTTCTTACCGAGTATTTTGGGGGTCCAAGATTTTGAACTTGAATCCACTACAATTTCAACTCGCATTGAAGCGGACATTGTGTTGGTTTTGGACCGATCTGGTTCAATGGCCTATTCCGATACCGAACCTGCAGTCTTCCCACCCGTTCCCGCCAGTGCGCCCGTCGAATGGGATTTTGGAGATCCCGTGCCGCCGGATTCAAGGTGGCTGGACGCGATCGCTGCAACTGAAGTTATGCTCAACACTTTGGATACATCTCCCGGGCAGGAACTTATTTCACTGGTTACCTACGCTGACTCAGGCCGAATTGATACGCCTCTATCTAACAACACAGCCGACGTGTTGAGTGCAATGACAAATTATTCCACTGCATTCGAGGGCGGGGGAACGAACATTGCAGGAGGATTGACCGCCGCGGCGGCTGAACTTTCTTCAAATGCTGCGCGAAAATTCTCATCGAAAGTCGTCATTGTCCTAACGGACGGCAAAGTCTCTGCTGGTCCCGATCCGGTCTCAGTGGCGGGAAATCTTGCCGACCAGGGAATTTTAGTAATTGCCGTTACCTTTTCCAATGAAGCTGACAAAGAGTTGATGGCAAAAGTAGCAGCAGCCGGAAATGGATTTCATCGCCATGCAGAAGTCAAAGAAGAGTTGCGTGCGGTCTTTAAGGAAATTTCTCAGCAGTTGCCCACACTTATGACACAATAGTTTGAGGTAAAAGTCACGGTGACGCATCCCAGTGATCAGATAACTACCGTCCGCGAAGGACCACGGCAATCATTCCAGTAACCCTATCGTCTGACAATAAAAGTCAAAATCATGAAAAAAAATCCAACTGCAAAACCGATTATGGCACGCCGCGCTGGAGCAACGGCAGTCGAATTTGCCGTCGTCGTTCCGATCCTGTTGTTGACGGTCTGGGCGGGGATTACTTTTGTGCGAGCCAACATGATTCGCCACACGGTGGAAAACGCGGCCTACGTTGCATCGCGCGCCGTAATCGTTCCTGGCGCCACTCAAGAAGAAGCCATTGCGCAGGCAGAGCGTCTTCTCGGAATCCTCGGCATTGAAGATGCCACGATCACATTTGATCCCAACGTTATTGAAGAAGATACGCTATTCGTGACCACCGAGATTTCGGTGCCCATGCAGAATAATTCATGGGGGCTAAATCGTTATATGAAGGATGCTGTGTTCTTTGGTTCTTCAACACTTAGAACCGAACGGGCCCCCGCACAACAAGTCACCGGCCTACCCTCGGAGGTCGCCCCACCTCAACCGGCGGCGCCACCTCAACCGCAACCACCAGCGCCAACCCCAACACCAGCGCCAACGGCTACTCCAGCAGCACCAACGCCAGCTCCGCCCCCATCTCCAGCGCCAGTTGCGTCTCCACCGATTAAGCTTTAGTCCGCCGCCGGTAATCCAGCGGCTAACACAGCCGCTAGTGCAGCGTTACGTCTTAGTTTTAGGGTAGTGGATGAGGCCACGAATCCTGCGGCGGCATTGAACGATGCATTAAAGGGTGAATTAAACGGTGAATCAAAAGGTACAGGCGGGGCAGGACTCGTTGCCTCATCCACCACCTCATCCCTTACCTCCAACCCCAAATCTAAGGCGGAACATAGCACGAGGTGTGCTTTTTACGGTAGGTAGGCGGTAGAGGGTCGCGGCATTGCCAGCGGGCCGCCGCGAAGTCTAAAATGAGGGAATGAAACAGTACCTCGAACTCTTAGAGCACGTAAAAAAACACGGCACAGAAAAAACCGACCGCACTGGCGTCGGTACTCGAAGCGTCTTTGGATATCAAATGCGATTTGATCTCCAGGACGGATTCCCATTGATGACGACCAAGAAACTGCACCTACCGAGCATCATCCATGAACTGTTGTGGTTTCTCAAAGGCGACACCAACATCGGTTATCTGAAAAAAAACGGCGTCAAAATCTGGGATGAATGGGCCGATGAAAATGGCGACCTGGGACCCGTTTATGGTTCTCAGTGGCGCTCGTGGCAATGTGCCGATGGCCAAGCCATCGATCAAATTGCTCAAGTGGTCGATCAAATCAAGACCAACCCTGATTCTCGTCGGCTGATTGTTAGCGCTTGGAATGTTGCCGAAGTCCCCAAAATGAAACTTCCGCCGTGCCACTGCTTCTTTCAGTTTTATGTTGCCAACGGAACGTTGTCCTGTCAGCTCTATCAACGCAGCGCCGATATTTTCTTGGGTGTGCCGTTCAACATCGCTTCGTATTCATTTCTGCTGCTGATGATGGCTCAGGTGACGGGGCTCAAGCCCGGACAGTTTGTGCACACCCTGGGAGATGCTCATATTTACCTGAACCACCTGGAACAGGTTGATACACAACTCCAGCGTGATCCACGGCCTTTGCCGAACGTGAAACTGAATGAAGCGGTAAAAGACATTTTCGAGTTTACTTTTGAGGATTTCACTGTTGAGAACTACGACCCGCTGCCGAGAATCAAAGCGCCCATCGCAGTTTGAAGACATCGTCTCCTTTGGAACTCTTTGTATACCCGTCCGCCCAGAGCGCGGAAATGCCCGGCTGAACCAAACCCGCGTAGGTCTTTGGCTGATGGGTAAATGATAAACGCGATAGAAGATAACTCTCTTGAATTTAAGACTGCTCCATGTCCAACCTCGCGATGATCGTAGCCGCCTCAACCAACGATGTGATCGGCGTTGATGGTGATTTACCGTGGCATATTTCGGCGGATCTCAAACGATTCAAGCAATTGACGATGGGGCACCATCTGATCATGGGGCGCAAAACGTTCGAATCCATCGGACGTTGCTTGCCGGGCCGCACGACGGTCATCCTGACGCGCCAACCCAGTTTTGAGTTCGCGGGAGCAAAAATCGCTCGTACGATCGAAGAAGCCGTCGAATTGGCCGCCGCCGATCCTTCGCCTTTCATCATCGGTGGTGCGGAGATTTACGCTTTGGCGATGCCGCACGTCAGCCACATTTACTTGACCCGCGTCCACCAAAGGATTGATGGCGACACATATCTCCCTGAGATCGATTGGAAACAATGGGAAATGGTGAAGACGCAAACAAAAGAATCGCCAGATGAGAAACCAATATCGTCATCGCCAGAGGCCACCGTTGGGCCTGATTTTACCTTTGAGGATTATCGCCGAATTAATTAGCACCGGCCACGCAATCAATTCTGCCAGTTTCACCGGGAAAGGAAGGCTCAAAACGAACTCTCTTGGAGAAAATCTATGTATTTGTGTCCGCTCAATAGCGGACAGAATTTTCAAAAGGTTGTCCGGTTAGGATTTGTTCCTTGGGGCGAAAACGATACAATGAGGGTCGGATCGTTGGCGAATTTTTTTGGCTCGGAGGCTTCGACGCAACTCCCGCCATTTCTTCTTTGTTAGCGGTACGTTCAGCGACACATCCAACAGCGCCTTTACGTGATAAGAACGACGTAGAAGTAACACAATAGCGGGGGAATACGTGGAAGTTAAAATTATCGCCAAACATGGTGAACTAGCTGACTCCATCCAAGAGACGATGACGGAAAAAGTGAGCAAACTGCCGCGCTTTTTCGAACGAACAACAGGCATTCAAGTCGTTGCCGACATGAGCCACTCTGAGCCCGAGTTAGAGATCATCGTCTCTGCCGAGGGAACCAGTGACTTCTTCGCCAAAGACAAAGGTACCAACGTCATGGTCGCGTTGGACAAAACGATCTCAAAGATCGAACAGCAACTCAGAAAACACAAAGAGAAACTAACCGAACACCGCAAGCACACTCCGAAACCGACCGACTCCGAAGACTAAAGCTTCGAAATTGATCGCCGGCGATGCTGAAATTGCTTAGACGGGTTCCCGCAAAAACAAGCAGGCTTTGTTGATGTTGGAGTCGTAAATTTTAGTTCGTTGGAAAAATTGGAGGTGCGAGCCATCACTCATACAGGAAATCATTCATGAAATTTGCAGATTTTGTCAACAACGAAGCTATTCAGTCGGACCTTCAGGCCACTGATAAAGAAGCCGTAATTCGCGAACTGGTCGCCAGTCTGGTTAAGGCCGGAAAACTGAGCGATTCCGAAGAAGAGAACATCGTCCAAGCCGTTCTCAAGCGTGAAGAACTGGGCAGCACGGGCATCGGTCGCGGCATCGCCGTACCACACACCAAGCACCCAAGCGTTACCGATCCCATCGGCACCGTCGGCGTTAGCCACTCCGGTGTTGATTTCATGAGCCTTGATGGCGAACCGGTCAACTTGTTTTTCATGTTGATTTCGCCGTTGGATAAACCCAGTGAACACTTGCAAGCGCTAGAGAACATCTCCAAGCAATTGCAAGACGAAACGTTCTGTCGCTTCCTGAAGCAAGCTAAAACTTCTGCGGACGTCAAACAAGTCCTTGAAGAGGCTGACAATAACCAGTTCGCTTAATTCTCTTCCGAATTTAAACTGATCTATGTCTAACGACAAATTATCAACGACCGTCACGATTACCAATCCGCAGGGATTGCATATGCGACCAGCGTATTTGCTGGCCGAAACTGCTGCCATGTTTCAGAGTGAAATCGAATTGGTGAAAGACGATATCCGTGTAGACGGAAAAAGCGTGTTGGGAATTTTGACTTTGGGCGCTGCCCAGGGAACACAGGTCTTAGTAGAAGCCGCCGGCGTCGACGCTGGCGATGCGATTGCAAAGCTCGAAACATTATTAGAGTCGGGTTTTCCTTCTACCAAAGATCCTGAAACTGCCAGCGACATCAACGAGAGCTGAACTTTATGGCGTCCGACAGGTTAGGCCAATTTTGGCCTGACTTAAAAGCAAAGTAAGCGAAGTTTATCGTGATGTTTGGTAACTGCCAGAAGTTGTTAGACGGACAATCGGTTTGAAATCGAATACCCCCCTATCTTGGGAACATCGATGCTCAACCCCTATCTCAACCTTGGCGACAGTTTTGAAAGCTGCTGGGCTTGCGTGCGCATCGCGTCAGTTGCACCTGACTCCAAAAACACTCCATCGTTGTGGACCAGCGTTTACGCGGGTGGTTCCACGCGATCTTCTGACTCTTCTCGCGACCTAGTAACGTCCAAAACGACGTTGATTTCCACGCGATCCAATAACAATACACAACCGACGCTCTACGCACCTACCGCCGGCAGCGTCCGAATCAAGAAACATCACCGTTATGAAAAAAGAAATGTTAATCAACTCGTTGCAGTCCGAAGAATGTCGGATTGCAATCGTTGAAGATAGTCGACTAGAAGAACTCTACGTCGAACGTGCCAGCCAAGACAATTATGTCGGCAATGTCTATAAAGGCAAAATCGTCAATCTCGAACCTAGCATCCAAGCGGTCTTCGTCGACTTCGGTGTCGGACGCAATGGTTTTTTACACATCAGCGACGTCGAACCGAACTACTTCAAGCAGGGCGGTTACGATCCTGACGAGATCATGCGGAAAGAACGCGCCGAAGCTGCGGCCAGCGGACTTCGAAACCGTCCGCCCGCCAAAGGTGGATTTCGACCACGTCACAAACCGCCAATCCAGGAGATTTTTCAGCGTGGTGACGAAGTCTTGGTTCAAGTCATTAAAGAGGGCATTGGCAACAAAGGCCCTACGCTTTCGACTTACATCAGCATTCCCGGTCGCTACCTGGTACTGATGCCGGCACTGGGCCGTGTGGGCGTGTCGCGCAAGATCGAAGACGAAGACGAACGACGACGTTTGAAGGATATCTTGTACGACCTCGATCCGCCCAAAGGTTTAGGATTCATCGTTCGTACCGCCGGATCGGGGAAATCGCGCGAGGAATTAGAGCGCGATTTGATTTATCTGCTGCGACTATGGAAAGTCATTGTAGAACGCGTGCAGACGATTCCTGCGCCAATCGATATTTACGAAGAAAGCGACATCGTCATCCGGACCATCCGTGATGTGCTTTCTAGTGACATCGATAACATCTGGATCGATGACGAAGAATCGTACAACCGTGCAAGTGCTTTCCTTAAAGTGATCATGCCGCGTTTTGCCAATCGTTTAAAATTCTACGAAGGCAAAGACCCGATGTTCCACAAATACAAAGTGGAAGAAGAGATCGCCAAAATTCACTGTCGCGAAGTAGCCCTTCCTGACGGCGGTTCGATTGTCATCGACCAGACCGAAGCGCTAGTTGCCATCGACGTCAACAGCGGTAGTTTCCGCACCAAGGATTCCGCAGAGGAATCGGCTTATCGGTTGAACCTGCACGCCGCGCGCGAAATCTCACGACAACTACGATTGCGTGATCTTGGTGGCGTTATCGTTAACGACTTCATCGACATGCGACGCGACAAACATCGCCGAGGAGTCGAACGGGCTCTCCGAGATGCAATGAAACGTGACCGAGCTCGGACGAAGATCCTGCGCATCAGCCCCTTTGGGCTGATCGAGATGACGCGGCAACGTATCAAACCGGGACTCAAACGTAGCCTCTACAAAGAATGTCCCTGTTGCACCGGACGCGGCAACGTGAAGACTGGCGAAAGCATGGCGCTGGACGTCATCCGCATGTTGCTTTTGGCTCGCCAGCAGAACAATGTGTCTTCGGTGTCAATCAAAGTCAATGACGAGGTCGCTGCGTATTTGAACAATCAAAAACGAAGCGAGTTAGCGCAATTGGAAAGCGATGCCAACTTTGACATCCAAATTCTGGGCAGCGAATTCGTCTTCCCAGAGTTTTTAGAAGTCGTCTGCAAAGACGACAAAGGGGCCGAGGTACACCTGGTGCAGAACAAAAGGTAGTCTCCAAGCGGTGACTGACCAACAGCAACGGCCTCGATAACACGAGGCCGTTTTTTTATGCAGGTTGGTATTTCGAACTCTTCAAAGTAGCCACCGATGCCAATGATGGGCGCCAAAGCTGAAATCTAATTAGAAGATTTCCAAGGCCGTAAATAACTGGTCCAACACACTCAACTTGCTGACCAAGCCTGCGTTGTCGGTTACTTGGCCGGGTGTGAAGTTCAACTGCCAAGCCGAAGCCCAGTCTTGTGTTGGATTGAATCGGCCTGTGTCATCGGCAAACACTGCGTCTTCCCGATAGAAGAACATGTTGTCTTCGGAAGCTCGAAAAAAGTCTCCGCCGGGCGTTGTCCGCCATGCGCTTAACTGTGTGAAACGATTAAACGTCTGTGATGCGCTTGGAACGACAGCCTGAATCGATTCGGTGGATGCCCAAGCGATGCCGATCGCACGTGGAACTTCAATTGCTCTCAGTTCATTCTCAGCAGACTCGGATTCGTCCCAATCTGCAAACCGATAGCGTCGCTCAAACGTGGTAACATCGACGATTTGACCCGTCGCAGGATCAATCTCGGTTGTCGTGTTCTCAACGACTAGAGTTTGAGAAATTGAAACGCCTGGTGGCAACGTGCGTTCTTTAAGAAAGACGATCGGCTCTGAAATCACAGGATCACGAGCGAGGCGGTTGTTTCCAATCCGCGCTTGCAGACGATTCAGCCCATCATCAACAGCCGTAATCTCTTCCTCGGTCCACAAACTGGTACCGTCGCGGAACTCGACGCGGGCGTCTCTTATGTCAAAAGCACCGGCAATCTCGGTTCCTTCTACCACAAGAAAGCGGTCTGATCCGGTATCGCCAAACAAACGATCATTGCCATCAATTCCTCCAAAGAGCCCGTCTTCGCCGTCACCGCCGCGTAGCTCATCATCACCAGCGCTACCAAAGAGACGGTCGTTACCGATATTTCCAACAATAATATCATCGTCTTCGCCGCCGTTGAGGAAATCGTCTCCGTCATTGCCCACAACACGATCATTGCCGGACAATCCGAATACGGTGTCGTTACCTGATTGCCCAAACAGAAAATCATTTTGAGCTCCGCCGCGAATGAGATCATCACCATCGCCACCGAAAATCAGGTCAACTCCTGTGTTTCCATCGATAACATCTGCGCCCGCTTCGCCACCGATCGTATCATCATTAGCGCCGCCTATAATCCGGTCGTTGCCTTCGCCGCCTAGAATAAAGTCGGCGCCACCGTTACCGAAAATGGTGTCGTTGCCGTCCTGACCAAAAATCCTATCGTTCCCACCTTCGCCGTTGATCTCATCATCACCTTCGCCGCCTTGAATGAAATCATCGCCTAAACCGCCTGACAGAGAATCGAGGCCGTCATTTCCATTGATGCGATCAATGCCGTCTTGTCCAAAAATCGAATCGTCGCCATTGCCGCCAAAAAGCCCATCATCGCCTTCGTTGCCGGATAGCTGATCGTTGCCTGCGCCGCCGATGAGCGTGTCATCTCCAAGTTCGCCAAGGAGCGTGTCGTTTTCCAGGCCACCGACGAGCAAGTCATCGCCTTCACCGCCTACCAAGAGGTCATCACCCGCGTCACCTCGCAATGTATCATCGCCGAAGCTGCCGAGCAAAGAATCGGCACCATCTCCACCGATAAGTGAATCATCTCCCCCAGAGCCCTGCAGGAAATCAACTCCGGATCCACCTATCAGGGCATCATTCGCACCTCCGCCAACGATAACATCGTCGCCATCGCCGCCGATCAAACGATCAACACTTGAGCCACCCACCAAGCGGTCATTACCTTCGCCACCGATAGCCACTGTTGGGATATCCGAAAGTGCGCTACCGAACGTGTCGTCGCCGCCGAGTCCGCTGAAGCGAATCTGCGATACTTCCGATCGCAGGAAAACGCACGAAACTCCATTGAAGTTCACCACAACATCCGTTTCATTGGGGGTGGCTACAAATACGCTGTCGGCGGAATCAGAACCCTCGATTCTCAGCACCGACGTCAGCGGATTGATCGTTATCGACTCCATCGCTAGAACACCTGCCGCCAGAAGCTTGCGATCCTCCAACGGAGAATATCTTGGCGCTGCAGATTGACGCTGGCGTCGGTTGTTGGACTTTTTGAAGATGCTGTAAATGCTTGAGTTCGACATGTTGATTCGGAGCTCGTTTTCGAGCCGCTTATTTGAAAAAGTTGATGTTAATCTAGAAGTTCGTGATTGGCCTCAAACAGAACGGAGGCAAAGGTCGGATTGCGGAAACTCCGAAGCAAAAGGAAAACGCTCCGAAAAAATGCGGTGAAGGCAGATCACACCCGCACATTCTAACTTAGTTAAAACGTGCGTTTAGGACAATTTGCAGCCTCCCATTCGTTCAATTTCTTGGAAAAAACTGGTCAAACTCGATGGCTAGCTGACCATTTGCCACCATTGCCTCAGAATCACACCATCGCAGACTAGGCCCAAAGCATCGGGCTGCTATCAGACTGCAGGCCATTTTTTCCTTAAAAACCCCGCTATCCTCAAACTCCCGCCAAACCGCACGCCATCCCCAGACCGATGAACATAGACGTGTAGTGACCCAACTTGCGGGATGAGATTGCCGTTTTTACCCGGTGCTTCAATTTTGATCCGCTGCGATGGCGTCCCACCCCTTTGTTTCCAGGTCATTACCACCAATACAATTATCCTTTGCAGAGAAGATCATGGAAGATCGCAGTATCAAGCAATCGCTAATCTACGTCGGCATCCTATGGACGATCGTCGCTTTCATCCTTGCGGCCCCAACTATGGCCCAAACGCCAGCGCCAACTCTGGACTCTCCATGGATTTGGTCGCCGCGCGGCAACGAAGCCAGCGAGACATTCTTCCGCAAAAAATTCACGTTAATTAAACCCGAAAGCGCCGAACTAACGGTCGCTGCCGGCGATGAATTCGAACTGTATGTCAACGGACAGATGGTTATCTCGGGGCAGTCCTTTGGTTCGGCTATGTCTGTCGACGTGATTGATTTCTTGACCCCGGGCGTCAATGTCGTTGCCGTCAAAGCCAACCACATCGACAGCTCCCAAGCAGGTTTCAGTTGCAAGTTGCGTGTCAAAGAAAAGGGCGAGATCCGACATCGCGTCCTCCGCACCGATGCGACTTGGAAAAGCTACACCGCCCAAGCCGTCGATTGGTACAAAAATGGCTTCCGCGATATGAGCTGGTTAACGTCTAAAGTTTTTGCCGCTGTTGAAAATCAGCAAGCCGCCACGTCTGTGCCGCCGACACAAAAAACAACCACGCCAAAGTTGGAAGATGTTGCTAAGGCAACCAGTCCCAAGATCGAACTCGTTTCGAAATCACAGCCGGCAGCATCAGGCTCCGATGCAGCCAACGTTGCACAAAAAGATTCCGCTGCTGCACAAGTCAATGTCCCGGCAGCAGAACCTGAAACAACTCAAGCCCAAAAGGTAGCTACCGACGACCGCTTCGTTACCGCCAATGAGAAGTTCTCAGTGACTCAAGTTCTCTCTGGAGACCTAACCGGTTCATTGATTGCGATGGAGTTCAATGAATTCGGCAAACTGTTGCTTTCGCGCGAAGGTGGTCCGCTTTTGATCGCTAATTTAAACGCCAAAGTAGGCGACAGGACACGGCTGCAAATCTTCTGTGACGAAGTTACTTCTTGCCAGGGAATTCTGCCACTCAACGGCGACGTGTTCGTCACGGGCGAAGGCCCCAAAGGCCAAGGGCTCTATCGTCTGTCCGACGTCAACGGCGATGGCAGAATCGAAGTCGCCGATACGTTACTTCGGTTCACCGGCGAGCCCAGCGAACACGGTGCTCACGGGATTCAGCTGGGCCCTGATGGCATGATTTACGTCGTCATTGGAAATGGAAGCCGCTTGAAAGATGTTCCGGCAGATACCAGCCCTTATCAATTTGCTTATGAGGGCGACGCAGTTCCAAAATACGAAGACCCGACCGGTCAGGCAACCGATGTCAGAGCGCCCGGAGGAACGGTTGTCCGCGTTGCCGTCGATGGTAGCAAAGTTGAAACGGTCGCGGGCGGGATCCGTAACGCCTACGATCTGGTCTTCGATCAAAATGGAGAGCTGTTCATTCACGATAGCGACATGGAAGGCGATAAAGGGACCACCTGGTACCGTCCACCGATGGTCTTCAATGTCACCGCCGGTGCAGATATGGGTTGGCGAAGTGGTTCTTCCAAATTTTCGTCGCACTATATCGATCAGGCTCCTGTGGTCTGCGACACAGGTCGCGGTTCACCCTCAGGCGCAGTCCTTTATCAGCACTTGCAGTTTCCCGCCAGGTATCAGAACGCCATCTTCCTGGCTGACTGGTCCCAAGGCAAAATCCTAACGATGAAAAACAAGCGCCAAGGCGCTGGCTTCATTGGTGAAACGAAAGAGTTCTTATCCGGTCGTCCCATGAATGTGTGTGATCTTTCGATTGGCGAAGACGGATCATTGTATTTCTGTACCGGAGGACGCGGCACGACCGGTGGTGTATTTCGCGTATCCTGGAACGGTGTGATTCCTGAGGAAGTTCTTTCGTTCAACAACGAACTGGCAAAACTAATCCGCCACCCTCAACCGAACTCGGCTTGGGCTCGGCAGAACATTGCCGAACTGCGACGCGAAATGGGCAGCACATGGGACGAAACGATTCTTGGGATCGTCAACGAGTTTCGCAACCCAGCGAAATTCCGCATCCGTGCTATCAATATGATGGTCTGGTACGGCCCTAAGCCTTCCACGCATCTGATGCGGACGCTGCTAAATGACGACGAGGAATTAGTACGCGCCGCCGCGACAACGCTTTGTGGAACGCAACTAAAGGGACCGTCACATGAATTGCTGACCGGAGTTCTGGACGATCCGTCGCCCTACGTGCGACGCCGTGCTGCCGAAGCGTTGCTGCGATTTGATCGCCCTGTGGAACACACCCAGCTGACCGACCTGTTGAAGTCGACCGATCGCGTTTTGGCTTTGGCTGGCCGGCGTTTGCTTGAACGCATTCCATCGTCAAAATGGAAGGACGAGTTCGTTAACAGCAACGATCAACGTATCTTCATCCAATCTGCGATGGCACTGTTGGCTGCCGACCCAAGCTTGGAGAACGCTTACTTGGTGTTGGCTCAATCGAGCCGACTGTCGGATGGCTTTGTCAGCGATGAAAACTTCGTAGACATGCTACGTGTCGTCCAAGTCGCGTTGGCTCAGGGCAAGGTTGATCCTGCCAAAGTGCCCGCGCTGGCTCAACGCATTGGCGACGAATTCCCAACCACCAATCCGTTGATTAACATGGAACTAATCAAACTGATGGCCGCGCTAGAAGTCGGAGATCTGAACGGGCGGATCGAAGATTTCCTCTCCGATCCACAGGTTTCTCAGCTCGAGAAGTTTCAAGCAGGCGTCTTCCTGCACCACTCAGAAGACGCACTTAACAAAAGCGAGCAGATGGCGATTCTCGAAACATTGGAAAGCTTGAAGAGCTTTGAGGGCGGTGGAAGCTATCAAGGGTATTTGGATCTAGCATCCAAAGACGCCTCACGCGCTGTTGACATGAACGATATTGATGCCGTCATCGCCAGTGGTGAGCGTTGGCCTGAAGCGGTTCTGGCAACGTTTTCGAAAATGCCTAACCCCATGCCCGAGTCGCGTGCAATTTCACTGATGCAATTAGACCAACGGCTAATCGGCCGTACAGACGTCACAGCGAGCCAAGTTCGATTAGGAATTATCGCATTGCTGGCCCGTGAGAAGAACGAGCGGTACATGAAATACCTGCGTGATTGCTGGGATCAAGAAGAAGATCGGCGGGCTGACATTGCAATCGGCTTGGCTCAACTTCCCGATGGTGATAACTGGTCGTACTTGATGGCCAGTCTTCCAAATCTGGATGATTTATCTGGACGGGAAGTATTGGCAACTCTTACCTCAGTTGGACGCCGCCCGCGCAATCCAGTCTTCTACCGCACGGCGATTGAACTGGGCTTCCGCCTTCGTCAGCAAAATTCGGGAGCCGCCGTAGCGCTACTGGAACATTGGACCGGCAGCCAAATGGAAGAAACCAGCCAATCATGGCGTGGACCGCTGGTTCAGTGGAGTCGTTGGTACGAAGAAACTTTCCCAGATGCCGACGCGATCGCAGTCGAAGAACCTAAACATAAAGGGCGTTACTCGACCGACCAGATTGCAGCCTTCATTGAAAACAACGGCTTGGGTGATCCACACATGGGACACGACCTATTCGCTTCGGCCCAGTGCAGCAGTTGCCACCAATTCAACGGAACGGGGCAGGGCATCGGACCCGATCTAACATCGATCACAGGTCGATTCTCGCTCCGCGAAATGATCGAAGCGACGATTGACCCTCACAAATCGGTTGCAGCGCGATACCAGGCTAAAACAATCATCACTGAAGATGGCGAACAGATTACCGGGCTGGTAGTCGACGAAAAAGATAGCCCGTACGTCGTGATGACTTCCAACGGACAATTTGTGAAAGTGGAACGAGACGAAGTCGAGGATATTCGCAAGAGCAAGTTGTCTCATATGCCCGAAGGTTTGTTGAACGAAATGAGTTTGTCTCAGGTTGCCGATCTATTCGCTTATCTGGTTAAGGGCTCACGCACCAATTTGGCCAGCCGAAGCAACACCGCAGCAAATGTGAATCGTTAGTTCCGCGTAGTGGACGAGGCAACGAGTCCTGCGGGGCGACTGGAATTTGAATGACCGAGGAAATGGAGAGGCTAGACTCGTTGCCTCACCCGCTTACCTCTAGGCTTGAGTTTGAGAATGTCCGAGACGAAGATCAGTACTGACGATTCAACGACCGTTGCCGTTCTAAGGCAAGTGGTGTCAGATTTCGTCGCTGAGCGTGACTGGCAACAATTCCATTCGCCCAAGAACCTTTCGATGGCGATGGCGATCGAAGCCGGCGAACTCATGGAACACTTCCAGTGGATTGACGGCGAAGAATCTCGCAATCCAACCGCTGAAAAGTTGGTCGACATCGGGGAAGAACTGGCCGACGTGCTGTGCTATGCAATGGCGATCGCTAACGAACTGAATATTGACATCGCTTCAACGATGGCGCGTAAGATGGAGCTCAACCGTAAAAAGTATCCAGCCCAAGAGTTTCGGGGGCGTTATGGCAAAGACGACCCCAATCCTGCGACCGATTGAACGCGCCGCCGGCACAATCTATTGCTTGGCCGCCCGTTTCACGATCACGTCGAAGTGCTTCTTTTCTACCGGTTGGACTGACAGGCGCGACCCCTTCCGCAGTAGCTCCATGCCCTCAAGCGATTTCATCTCGCGCAGCTCCGGTAGCGAAACGATCTCTTTGAATTGCTTAACGAATTTCAAGTCGACCATGTACCACGTTGGGGATTCATGTTTGGACTTGGGATCGTAGTGCGGGTCTTTGGGGTCAAACGCCGTAAAATCGGGGTACGATTCTTTGTGGACTTTCGCAACGCCCACGACGCCGGGCGGTTTCGCGTTGGAGTGGTAGAAAAGCACTTCATCGCCTATCTTCATGTCGTCACGCATGAAATTGCGCGCCTGATAGTTTCGTACGCCGTCCCAGTGAGTGGTTTTATCTTCCTTGAGCTGCTCGATGGGGTATTTGTGAGGTTCCGATTTCATCAACCAGTATCGTTTTTTCGCGGCCATCAGTTTTGCTGTTCTTGGTTAGGTTTGATCTAGTGCTGGTGAGTCATTTTCAATCAACCTATTTCAACCGTTTTGATTTGTCAAAGCACTTCCATCATGAATCCATCACCTTCCCCCCAAGCCCTAAAAGATTTCCCCGCGATTGCCACGATTCCTGTTCAGTGGGGCGATCAAGATCTGTTTAAGCATGTCAACAACGCGGTCTATTTTCGCTGGTTCGAAAGTTCGCGTGTCGAGTATTGGCACAAATCGGGGCTGTTTGAGGCGCTGCAGGAGCCCGGGTATGGACCGATACTGGCATCGGTAACCTGCAACTATAAGAAGCAAATCAAATTCCCCGACACAGTTCTCATCGGTACAAAAGTCGAAAAACTGGGCATCTCCAGCGTAACGCTGAGCCACGATGTTTTCAGCACATCCAACAACGCAGTGTCAGCAACGGGAAAATCGGTAATTGTGATGTTTGACTATCAGTCGCAACATCCGGTGCCGATCGAGGACCCGTTCAGAGAGATTTTTGAGAAGTTCGAAGCAACCGTTCAGGAGTAAAGATTTTAAACCACAGAGGACACAGAAATCACAGAGATGCTGACGGGGGGAACTCTGTGTTCTCTGTGAACTCCGTGGTTAAATTTCGCGCTGGCGTATTTGGGTTTGGATTCGCTCAAAAATGTTGTGCGAAGCAACAAATCAACACCGCGCTACGGCCATCGCGTGGTCTATTTCGCGTTCAGATTTCCGGCGCGGAATGCTTCGGCCATCGCCTGCGGCACAGCGGATTCGGCCAACAGTAATCCAGCCCGTTGCTTGGCAACATCGGCTTTCATTTCCTGTTCGTGAGCGATTGCGTCGGCGCGACGTTTTTCGGCGTTGGCCCGAGCCACACGTGTGTCGGCTTCGGCTTGGTCCGCCTGCAAACGGGCACCAATATTTTCGCCAACATCAATGTCGGCGATGTCGATAGAGACAATCTCAAAAGCGGTATGGGCATCCAAACCACGTTCAAGCACGTTGCGCGAAATACGATCGGGATTCTCTAAAACGTTTTGATGAACTTCGGAAGATCCGATCGACGAAATGATACTTTCGCCGACCCGCGCGATGATCGTTTCTTCGGTCGCACCACCAATCAATTGCTCTAGGTTGGTTCGCACCGTCACCCGCGCTCGAATCTTTAGCTCGACACCGTCTTTGGAGATCGCGCTCAAGAAGTTCTTACCACTGCGTTGCGGGTCGGGACAATCGATCACTTTGGGGTAGACGGACGTTTTCACCGCATCCATCACGTCACGACCGGCCAAGTCAATCGCCGCAGCACGATCAAAGTCCAAATCAATGTTCGCGCGTTGAGCCGCGATAATCGCGTTGATGACACGCATCACGTTTCCACCGGCCAGATAATGTGCCTCCAGACGCGCGGTGCTACAACCGGTTGACTTGCTGGTGTCGAGGCCGGCCTGTTTAGCCATGATCTTCGCCGTGACGATGACCTCCGGGCGGACTTTACGAAATCCCATGCCGACCAATTCCAGAAGGCTGACGTTGGCGTTGGACATAAATGCCTGCACCCATAGCTTTCCATATTTCAAAAACGCCATCGCAATGAACAGCGCAAACAGAACCGCAATGCCGATCAAGCCGAGGATAACCCAACGCCAAATATCTTCTTGTTGAGCGAACAATAGGGCATCGAAATTTAATAACACAATCGACCTCTGGAAAACAGGGTTGCTAAATCTTTGGGTAGTGGATCTTGCGAAAGGTCTTCCTACCCTCAGGATCTTCAACAAGATCCGCTACCTCATGATAGCGGATTGAGATGGGCGAAAACAGTCAATGCGCCGTTTTTCACAATTTCCACCGATAGAACTGGGGAAGGCAAACCCATCGGCAGATCTGAGGACAAAGTTACTCGATCCAACCGCCGCCAAGCACCCGATCGCCGTCATAGCAAACCACGGCTTGACCGGGAGCCACACCGCGTCGAGGACTATCAAAGATCACTTCCAAACGCCCCTCGGGTAACACGGTGGCTGTCGCAGGAGCCGAAGAACTATTATAGCGAATCTGAGCCTCGCACTTAAAAGAGCCCTCCGGTGGATCGACCAACCAATTGGTATCGCTGGCGGTCAATTCGGTTCGGCCCAATTCCTCCACCGGTCCGATCACGACTTGATTGGCCGCCGCGTTGATACGAGTCACGAAATAAGGCACTCCCATCGCGACACCGATGCCTCGACGTTGGCCGATCGTGAATCCCTCGATGCCCGGATGTTTTCCTACCACCGTGCCGTCGGAGGTGATGATGTCGCCGGCCGTTTGAATCGAATCAGATTGGCGCTCGCGGACGAACTGATCGTGCTTGCCGGAGGTGACGAAGCAGATTTCCTGGCTGTCTTTCTTTTCTGCAACATTCAGCCCCAGCGTACCGGCGATTTCTCGGATTACTGGTTTGTCATAACCGCCGACCGGAAGAAGCATCCGTTGCAAATATTGGCGCTTGATACCGAACAGAACATAAGACTGATCTTTTCCGTCATCAACACCGCGGGTTAGCCGCAACTCATCTCCGTCGCGGTGCAATTGCGCATAGTGACCGGTGGCCAAAAATTCGGCGCCCACACTGTCCGCGTAATCGAACAGTTTTCCAAACTTGATTCGGTTGTTGCACATCACACAAGGGTTGGGCGTGCGCCCGACAGAGTATTCCTCGACGAAGTAGTCAATGATGCCGCGGAATTCTTCTTCCAAATTCAAAGCGTAGAACGGAATTCCCAGTCGTTCAGCAACCCGTCGTCCGTCTTCGGCATCGGACGCACTGCAGCAACCTTGTTTGTGATCAGCGCGGTTGTTCAATACCGGCAGCAGTGGCGATGTTGCCTGATCACCGTCGATGGCGCAGGCGCTGACGGCCTTCTCACCGTGCCGCATGAACACGCCAATCACCTCGTGGCCTTGTTCGAGCAACAAATGGGCAGCGACTGAGGAATCAACGCCGCCGGACATAGCTAATACAACTCTCGCCACTTGGGGCTACTTTCTAAAACTAAAAACTAATTTGGAGTGATCTGACCAGGACAAACACTATAAGGCCAAGCACGAGTACACTTAGGTCCCCAAGTGCAGCGTTACGTCTTAAT
>CALDEW010000220.1 GCA_937942355.1 uncultured Pirellulaceae bacterium
TGCTTACGGAGAAGCTTTTACATCGACAAAAGCCATCGGTTCGACCGATTTGTTTCAAACTGTGCAACTGAAATAAATATGCCTACCGAACGCGTTACCTTTGAAAATCACAGCGGCATCTCGTTGGCTGGCATTATTGACCAACCCGAGGGAGAGACACGTTTGACGGCCGTATGGGCTCATTGTTTCACCTGCACCAAAGACCTCAAAGCAACCGTCAAGATCAGCCGCGCACTCGCGGCGGCCGGGATTGCCGTGCTGCGTTTTGATTTTATGGGCCTGGGGGCGAGCAAAGGCGATTTTTCAGAGACGAATTTTCAAACGAATCTTCAAGACCTCGATGCGGCGGTGAATTGGATGGGCCAGCATTCAGGGCAAGTGGATTTTGTGATCGGGCATTCACTCGGCGGGGCCGCAGCAATGGCCGTGGCAATGAAATTGGAATCGGTAAGTGCCGTCGTTACGCTGGCCTCGCCCTCTGATACGTTTCATTTGGCTGAAGTGCTTGATGGGTTGAATCCGGCGATTGAGACTGAGGGCGTTGGCGACGTGGTGATCGGCGGAATCACTCACACGGTTAAGCAGCAAATGTTGGATGCTTTGCGGTCGTATGATCTCGAAGCGTCCGTTAAGGGATTGCAGAAGCCACATCTCATTCTGCATTCGCCGGCCGATAAAACCGTCGACTACAGCCATGCGTTGAAGTTGTTTCAATGGACCGGTGGTCCGAAGTCGTTGGTGACGCTCAACGGTTCTGATCACTTGCTGGTCAACCGTAAAGAAGACATCGAGGAAGTCACCAAAATCATCGCCGCGTGGGCGCAGCAGTGGTGTCGGTAGGGCCGGTTCCCATCGGCCGTGCTTTAATTACTTTAAAAAATTACGCGCTTTGAACGAGATGGAAAAAATTGGCTTCGCCAATTTTACGTGGCGTAAGCTTCCAGCTTGCGTGAGCATTGAGGACGGAAAATTCAAACGTGAAAACACTCGATAGCCCAGCTTTTAACGATACATTTCCATCAATTCCAACTGCTGAAACAGACGGTGGTGGATAACGCAAGCTGGAAGCGTACGCCACTTACGTTACGAGCTTTCTCGCTTAAAGTAAGCGGCATTGGATGTTGGGTCTCAGGCGGAGACTCGGCCACCCGGACGCAGCTTCGATGTCCTAATTGTTTCGCGCGATGTCGCCGGAGAGCTTGTTGTCGGACGTTGATTCGATCTTGCGATTCGCCGTCGATTCGGTTCCTGGTACTAGCATTGGACCGGGCGAGTGTTCGTTGATGATCTCTTTCAATTCCATCCCATCGACCGATTCGATATCAATCAGCCGTTCGGTCAGCGCGATCAACGCCGCTTTGCGGTCGCTGAGAATTTTCCGCACGCGCGTCAATGTTTCTTCGATGATCAGACTGACCGCTTCGTCGATGTCTCGGGCTGTTTCTTCACTGTACATGCGGCTGGTGAGACCGGGAGAAGCGCCGGCTAAGAACGGACTGCTGCGATCCTGTTTAAAATTGACGCGCCCCATTGAACTCATGCCGTACTGCATCACCATCGAACGCGCGATGTCGGTGGCCCGTTCGAGATCGTTGGACGCACCGGTCGAGATGTCGGTGTAGATCAACTCTTCGGCCAACGTACCGGCCAGCAGAACCTGCAGTTCGCTTTCCAGTTCGCCTTTGGACATCAAAAAGCGATCTTTGGTCGGACGCTGCATGGTGTAGCCAAGCGCCGCCAAACCACGGGGAATGATTGAGACTTTGTGAACCGGATCGGTGTCGGGCAGCACAAAGGCGACCAACGCATGGCCCGCTTCGTGATAGGCCACACGTTCTTTCTCTTCGGTCGACATCACACGTTGTTTTTTCTCAAGTCCGGCGGTGACGCGTTCGACCGCTTCGTTGAAGTTCTCCATCACGACGGTCTTTTGATCTTTACGAGCCGCCAGCAGCGCCGCTTCGTTGACCAAGTTCGCCAGTTCCGCTCCGCCAAAGCCGGGGCTGATGGCTGCGATCTTTTCCAGTTCGACGTTCGGGTCGAGTTTCACATTTTTGACGTGTACTTTGAGGATCTCTTCGCGTCCGCGGATGTCGGGGCGGTCGACTAAAACGTGTCGATCAAAACGGCCCGGACGCATCAGGGCTTGATCAAGTGTTTCCGGTCGGTTGGTAGCCGCCATCACGATCACGCCGCTGTTGGACCCAAATCCATCCATCTCCACCAGCAGCGCGTTGAGCGTTTGTTCGCGTTCGTCATGGCCACCGGGGGCACCGTTGCCGCGCGATTTACCCAACGCATCCAGTTCGTCGATGAAGATGATGCAAGGCGCTTTGGCTTGAGCCTGTTGGAACATGTCGCGCACACGTGCTGCTCCAACGCCAACGAACATTTCGACGAAGTCACTGCCGGAAAGGCTGAAGAAGGGCACGCCGGCCTCCCCCGCGACCGCTTTGGCCAACAGCGTCTTACCGGTTCCCGGAGGACCAACCAGCAACACGCCGCAGGGAATTTTTCCGCCCAGTTTCTGATACTTCTCTGCGTTCTGTAAAAAGTCGACGACTTCTTTGACCTCTTCGACAGCTTCATCGATGCCGGCGACGTCGTTGAAGCTGACACCGAGTTCTTCATCGGCGTACAGTTTGGCGCGGCTGCGTCCGAACTGCATCGGCCCGCCGGCGCCGCCAAGCCGTTTCATCATGTAGTAAAAGAATGCGAAGGTCGCCAACAACAAAAAGACCAGAAAACCGTAACGGTCCCAAAACCCAGGGCCTCGGGAATTCTCCCAATAAATGTTCGACGTGGTCAGTTTTTCGCGCAGCAGTT
>CALDEW010000221.1 GCA_937942355.1 uncultured Pirellulaceae bacterium
ACAATCGCGCCACTAGCGTTGATAATCTTCGTTCACCTGACTTGTTGTTGCCCCGCAGCTCAGCTGTTACATAATGGGAACGGCTTGTGTCTATAAGTTACGCAAGCGATTTTCCCCCAGCTGCCCCATTCCTGCACAACAAAAGTCGCGGTGTTGATTCCACGAACTTTTTCTCACAGCTCAATAGTGCGTGTTAGTACACGCAACCTGCAATTTAGCATAAATTGCTTTACGTTTAATTTCCTAATTTTTTTTGGAGGCTGACTGTGAAGTTACCCCTTCCCACTCTATTTGCCGAAGCTTCGACTGTCACTGATTCTGTCACCGGCGCCGTTAGTGATGCCGGAGGAATGTTCTCCGATCTTTTAGGTGGCATTTCAGGAGCCATGGGTCCGCAATTAGGCGAATTTCTGCCTAAGTTAATCGGCGCTCTTGTGATACTCGTTGTCGGATATATCATCGCGCGCATCGTCGGATGGATCATATCCAAAGTCATCAACAAAACAGGCATCGGCGAAAAGCTGGGGCCACTTATGGGATCTGATGGTTCCCGATCAGCAGATGTTGGTTCTGGTTTTGGCACCGGAGCTTTTTGGATCATGATGTTGTTCGTAGCCATTGCTTGCCTCAAGGCGCTCGGGCTCGAATCGGTCAGTGCCCCACTAGGGGACCTCTTGGGCAAGTTCTTTGACTTCTTGCCTAAGCTAATCGGAGCCATCGCCATTGGAGCCGTCTCGTTTCTTGTCGCCTCAATTGCCAAAGTCGGTGTCCATAAAGGCCTGACACTCGGCGACGTCGACAATCGTCTGAAACTTGCCCCAGGAACGCTAACTAATTCGTTGCCACTGGCTGCATTCTGTTTTCTGCTGCTTGTAACACTGCCCGCAGTATTCGGTGCATTGGAAATGGAAGGGTTGAGCGGGTCCATTCAAGGAATCGTCGATCAGATTCTTGGCTTCCTGCCTAACCTCTTGAGTGCCACGATCATTTTGGGTGTCTTCTTCCTGATTGCGAAGTTTGCCAGTACTTTGGTAGGCAACCTTCTAGGCGGAACGGGATTCAATAAGATTCCACAGCACCTCGGCTTCACGGGATCATTGGCAACGGAACCATCTGAAATGGCTGCCAAAGCATCGATGGGTGCGATCTTGCTGATGGGTATCACCCAAGCTGTGAAAATGCTGAAGCTGGATGTTGTCAGCGACGTTTTCAACGAAGTCTATGAGTTTGGCGTGCCGGTTGTGATTGGTGTCGTTATCCTCGCCGTTGGCCTTTGGTTGGCTAACTTGGCTCGCAGTGCCGTCCAAGCCAGCGAGACCGGATCTGAATCAACAGGCAACATGGTGTTCACGGCAGTCATGGTCTTAAGCGGCATCATCGCGTTAAAAAGAATGGGCTTGGCTGGCGAATTGGTCGACCTTGGCTTCGGTCTCGCTTTAGGCGGCGTCGCTCTCGCATTGGCCCTTTCGTTTGGGCTTGGCGGACGCGCGGCGGCTGCCAAATTCCTTGAGAAACGCCTTAAGTAAACCGCCAGATGTAAATGTCAAAACGCCCCGGGTAACGCAAGTACGTGCCTGGGGCGGATGGCATCATCCGGGAAGTAAGCATCTCCCGTTGATAGCAAACAAAATGATTCGACGATTCGATTGTCGCATCTCTCTCTTGGTTGCGCGTTATTCTTCTTAAAACACTGAGATTCGAAATGATCAATTTCAAACGGCTCAATTTGGTTTTGCTAAGCACTTTTTTGAGTTCTTCGATGGGCTCTGTTCTGTTTGCACAACAAGTTACTTCGACCTATCAACCGCCGGCCACCTATCAAGATGGCCAAATCATTAACAGCCCCGTCATTCAGGGCCAGCGAGTCATCCAAGGGCAGGTTATTCAAGGTCAAGTCCTCCAAGGCCAACCCGTTCAAGGTCAGGTAATCCAAGGTCAGGTAATCCAAGGTCAGCCCTTCATCCAAGGCCAGCCATTGATCCAGGGCCCAGTCATTCAAGGTCGGCCCATTCGTGGCAACGTTGCTCAACCACAACCTTCAAAGCAATCAGGCGATGAAGCGGCCAATCGTGCCAAAATCGCCGAGCAGGCCAAAAGCATCAAAGCGCTCACCGACGAAAATTCGAGACTCAGCAGAGTTGAAGAGACCAACGACGCGATGAGAAAAGAGTATGCGCGTCTCAAGAAGGCTTATGACGATGTCAGTAAGGAATTGGATGAGCTAAAAATTAATCAGGCGATGAAGACTGCTGAATCGACTGATTCTGATGCTCAACAAGCGAAGCTAAATCAACTCGATGCCCAATACCAGAAAGCCGTCGAGCAAAATGGAGCGATGTCTGGACAGATTAAGTTGCTGACTCAGGAAAACGACGAAATCAAAAACCGCCTCAAAGTTCTCAGCGCTGGAGGCGGCGATATGACGAATCTAAAATCAGAGTTGAACACAGCAAACTCCAGAATTATTGAGATCCAACAGAAGAACAAGACGCTGGCAGTTGAAAACGATCGCCTGCAAGGGGTGCTGCAAGCGGCGACCTCCGAAAAAGAAAAACTCAACATGCGTTTCTCAACCCTTTCGCAGCAAAGCGATCAGCTACGGACCAAGTACCAGACAGCAACAGAAACAAACACGACCCTTGACCAACGGGTCACCGAACTATCGACGCGGAACCGAGACTATCTTGCCGCGCTCAATTCGCGCCCTACCACCGCGAATCCTGCAAGAACAAATTTTGTTGCCGATCGCCCTGACTCAGGCCTTGTCGCAGAGCGCGACCGAATTTTGGCGTTGAATACTGACTTAGAAAACAGAAACGCTTTGCTGGCGAATCAGATTTCTGAACTCGAGGGAAAGATTGGTAGCCTCAATAAGACGATCAAACCGACCGAATCGTTGCTTGCTGCCGCGGTACCTGTGGTGACCACCGATGCCTCTGTCAAGTTCAACATATTGAACTGGCTTATTCCATTTTTGCTGATCGGACTAACGATTGGGCTCTACGTTTTTCTCACAGAAGAAGATGTTCTAGCAGACGCCGCGCCGTTTACTTCAACAAGAATTCAAACTCAAAACGACGCGGACCAGCATTAAAGCCCTGCGAAGCTATCTTGAAGATCAGGCTGTGAATTCGATCAGCTGAGCCACTTGATTAGATCTATCTGCGTTTTCGCGTTATTGCTCAGACGCTTCTTGGGAGTCTTGGCGTCGAGCTGCCGCGCCTCGTTAAGTAAGGGACGATATCACGCTTCCCTCAGAATGGTAGTACGCGCATTGCATATAGAAAACCAGGTTCTATACGGCTTAAAGCTGGGCTTGGTTTGACATTCTACCGCCTGTCGGTAAGTCACCGACGACAAAATTTCGCTCTGACGATATTATGAATTTCCCCCTTCCCTGGTCGTCTTCATACAGTTAACGTTATCGCAGTTTTCGACGCAATTGTCGGGCAAACCAAGCCTCCCCGCGACACACATGCTCTTTTTGAAGAAAGAACAACGATGATTTCATGTCGAGCATTTAAGCAATCTGCGGCAGCTGGGGTTCCCCTTGCCGCAACAGGCAAGCTCGCATTTTGCCAGAGTGCAGAGAGGGTCAAAGTCCCGTCGTGCCTGCCCCGTGTAGCGTAGAGCTATTCCAACGAATTCAAAGCCAATTTACTTCTTAACACGGGACCACTTCCCGATGGCTCCATTCATTCCGAAGATCTAGCCACCCTCAAGGAAGTTGGGAAACGTCTTCGAGAAGGCAACAACGAATAAATTGGGCTGCTTCATACTTAAACAAAATAAAATCATGCATACCTTGTCCACAACGATTGTTCCGTTCTTCTTAGCCTTGATTTGTGCATCTTCAGTTTCCCATGCTGATCCGGATGCGCCGGCCCCTATTCGGGTGCATGGTCCAATTTGTGTTTGGCATCAAGATCCGCTGACTGAATGTTCACTTGTTTGGATCGAGCACCCAAAACATCGAGCAAAGGCTTGGTTCGCTGCAAAGGCAGGTTTTGGTTATTCCGATGGAGATGATGCAACCCATTTGGACATGAGGAATAAAGAACGCTCCCTGTGCATCCGCCACGCCTTCACTCTGAAAGATCCGTCGCAGGTCGAGTCCCTTGAACTGAGCGTTCTTTATGACGACGGGTTCGTGGCGTTTCTCAACGGGCACGAAGTAGTCCGTGCAAATGTTAAAGGAAAAATTCGCGAGGCCAAGGTTGAGAGCCTAGAGGTCGAAAGTCATGAAGCAGAAAATTTTGAAACTTTCGCGATCGAAGATCCAAAACGCTGGCTGCAAAATGGAGAAAATGTTTTGGCAATCGTTGGCGTTAACACCAAACTTGCCAGCACAGATTTCAGTTTGCATCCCTCTCTTAACTGCGCGACTGACAAAAAAAAAGTGAAACTGATCAGACGGGGGGCAGTATGGCAATTTTGGTTGGGAGCAATACCTGAGGGCGATTGGATGACATCGTATCCCGACCTTTCAGAAGGCAAACCAGTTTTGGAGAATAGTGAAGACTGGAAATTGGAAATGCGGTACTGCCGAAAGGGCGATGAAGATTGGAAGTCCGTAACGATTGGGCGCCGCCCGATGCCCGAAACGACCAGCACGATCGCTGCGGCATCCTTGCAAGGGTTGGAACCAGAGACGGAGTATCAGATTGAATTGACCGGTACGTTGGCCGGAAAGCCTGTGTTGAAGCGCCAGCTCTCCATGAAGACCGCCCCCAAGGAACGGCCTGACGAAATGAACTTTGTCAACGGTGGGGACATGTTTACCGATCGCAAATTGTTGGACGCGATGAATCGGCGGGCAGGGAAACTTGATCCAATGTTTGCACTCCTTGGCGGAGACCTCGCTTACGCTAACGCGCGTGATGCCGGGCGGTGGTACGATTGGTTCGACTCATGGTACGAGAATGCAGTGACCGACCAAGGGCGACAAATTCCAATGATCGCCGTCATCGGTAACCATGAAACAAAAGGACGAAGCCCCGACCACGCGCAATTCTACTACAGCTTGTTCCCGCTTCCCGAAGGCCGCTCCAACTTCGTCGTTGATTTTGGCGACTACATGAGTATCGTCAACTTGGATTCCGATCACTCTCAACCTGTAAGCAACCAGACACAGTGGTTGGACAGTACTCTAAAACAGCGTCGTGAGAGACCGATACTTTTTGCTTGTTATCATCGACCAACCTATGGGACGTTGGTCAAAGAAGACAATGCAGCCGTGCGGACGCAGTGGGTGCCGTTGTTTGAAAAGTACAAGGTCGATACTGTTTTTGAACACGACCACCACGTTTTCAAACGCTCGCTGCCGATCTACCAAGGGCAGGTCGATGACCGGCGCGGCGTGCTGTATATGGGTGACGGAGCGTGGGGTGTGAAAGTGCGAAAAATTCCAGAGAAGTATGGCGAGCGACTTCCCTACATTGAAAGCGCACATAGCCGCAATCATCTCATTCATGTTTTGATTGATGGAGCAGAGGTTCACTACCAGGCGACCGAAGCCGATGGCAACGTGTTTGACACGTATTCTCGAAAGCACTAATCGCGACGTAGACGAAGAATCCACCCTAGTGCAACGTTACGTCTCAATTATTGGGTAGTGGATGAGGCCACGAATCCTGCAGCTGCATTAAACGATGCGTTAAAGGGTAAATCAAAAGGTAAAGCAGGGGCAGGACTCGTTGCCTCATCCACTACCGCAAACTCTAAATTTAAGCTGGAACACAGAACTAGGTGAAATAGCGGTTATGTTCACCAAGCCGCGCGCCCGCGACTCCGTGTGCAAAATTTGGTCACCCCGCAACGCGGCATGAGGCACGCTCGCCCCACAAACTGCTCTCAACATTGCTGTGTACACGAAAGCCAATTT
>CALDEW010000222.1 GCA_937942355.1 uncultured Pirellulaceae bacterium
ACCAATTCGAATGCGTATAATCTTACCCAAGAACGGGGCTGGTTCGTAGTACCGCTGATTGGGCACCGACAAGGAAACGGGTGGATCGTCCTCTCCACCGCATTACACCTAAAAGCGGGACTACGAACAAGAAAAAAGCCCTCGTCAATCGACGAGGGCTTTTGAGAGATCAATTTTGATAAAACGAGTAATCGTTTCTACCGCGGGTTTTAGTGTCCGCAACCGCAACCACCGCCACATGCACTTGTCAGGCTTCCGCTGACGTAGCTCTGCATGCCGCCGTTGCCGTACTCGTATCCGACAGCTTCGTTGAAGTAGCCGCCGCTTGAGCCGCAGCTGTCGCAGCCGCTGGTTAGGTAGCTGCAAGAGCTGTAAGCGTCTGTTGAGGCGAATCCGATGTATGAGTTGGCTGAATGACGAGCCAGCATTTTGTTGAAGAAGCGTCCTTTAACACCACAGCCGCCACGAAGGCATCCGCCGAGACCACAACTGCTACGTGAACCACCGAAGCCACCGCCGATTGACGAGCCATAATTTTGACGAAGGCCGGCAAGCTTTGATTTAAGACCACAGCCACCGCCGCATCCACCGCCAATGCCACCGTAGCTGCCGATGCTGCTGCCACAGCCACATCCGCAAGATGGGTAACCAAAGCAGCCTTGATTGAATCCGCATCCTCCAAAACAGCTACCGCCGCCTCCGCAACCACCGCCGCCGTGCCGTCCTCGAAGACCGCAACCACCGAATAGGCCTTGGCGTTGGGGACCGGTGTAAGCACAGCTTTCGGTGCAGTAGCCAGACCACAGACCAGCTGCTTGCGACGAGCTGATGCCACGTCCGCAGCTATTGTCGATGCCAATGCCGCCAAAACCACCGTAGCTTCCGTAATTTCCTGGAACAACTCCGGTGTATCCACCACAGCCGCAGTCTTGAGCCGATGCTGATGTTCCTGTCGAACCAACAGCAAAGATCGCCACTGCAATCATCGCAATCATTTTGAATTTCATATCACTCATCCTCGTAACGTTTGTAATTCTGACAGCTCGCGTTTCAAAAACGTGAGGTACTTGGGTGGATTTCATTCGCCAGAAGGGTTGGTTCGATCGAATCTACTTCCAAGGTTGTGGGATCTGCTAAAGCTAAATAGCAGACTCTCTTTGCGAATCGGCAACCCCGCGAGTCAACGCTAAGGAAATTCATAACCAACACTCTACAAATCGGATTGGGATGATCCTTGTAGCGGCCAGCAAAAGAGTTGTGATCAGCAAAATCAGACTGATTAGCGAGGGGATTCGGTTGGTTCGAACTGGGTAAGATATGGAAAGATCGAATTCGCATCATCCACCGCCCAGCCCTTACGTTTGCTTTAACCCGATGTTTCGTAAGCAAGTGAAACTTTGTCGGTCAGCAAACCGATAACGATTGATACCGTAAACTTTCGACATCGGACTGCCGAAAACAGGCAGCGTTTCGAAATTAGCGGTTACGACGACGGAGGAAAAGGAAGTCCAGTTGCTGAAGGATCGGCATTCGAAATTTGAATCCAATTGGAATCCCGTGATGCCTAATTCAACCCTTCAGCCGACCATTCTCGTGGTAGACGCCGACGAAGTCGCTTGCCAATTCGCGTGTGCAGCGCTGCAAGCCAATGGTTACCAAACCATCGCGGCAGCCGACATTGCGGCGGCGATTTGGACCGCTTCGGATAACGATCTCGTTTTGGACCTTATTCTTTGTGACCTCCAAGTCGATCAGCAAACCGGCGCAGATATCGTCAACGCGATTCAGCGCATGCCGTTTCGCCAAGACTTACCGGCGATGTTCACGTCACAACATCAAGTCACCGACGTCGTTCTAAAACGTCATGCCAAACGCGGTGCCTACCACATCAAGAAGCCGTATGATCTAGAGTTGTTGATGGATCTGGTCGACCGGTCGTTGTGGATGCCTCACTTAGTGAACAGCCATATCGAAAAACATCATACGGCTCAGCCGCTGGCCGCTCCCCATGCTGCGTTCTCCTCGGTGCAGTATCCATCTTCGATCAATACGACGTCGTTTGTGAATTGAAGCATCACTTTATCGCTAGCGAATCGGTTTGTTAGCGGCGAGGCGCTAGCCGCTGGTTCGTCGACCATGGCTCTCATGATGCTTCGGGAAAAGATTCCGCAACCTGCGGCTCAGTAATCTAAAGTATCACGGCAAGCCGCCCATAAAAAAACGCTGCTGGAATCTTCCAGCAGCGTTTAAAATTTCATCAGAGAAAGTCGTAAAACGACCCGCCGATCTTAGTAGCGGTAGTGCTCAGGCTTGTAAGGGCCGTCGACTGGCACGCCAATGTACTCGGCTTGCTCTTTGGTCAGCTTTGTCAGCTTCACACCCAACTGATCAAGGTGCAGTCGCGCGACTTCTTCGTCCAAGTGCTTAGGCAACATGTGGACGCCGACTTCGTACTTGTCAGTTTCTTCCCACAGTGTCAATTGAGCCATCACTTGGTTGGTGAAGCTGTTAGACATCACGAACGATGGGTGACCCTTGGCACAACCAAGGTTTACCAAACGTCCTTCGGCCAGCAAGATGATCGAATTGCCGTTCTTGAACGTATAGCGATCAACTTGAGGCTTGATCTCTTCTTTAGAAACCTTACCATCTGTAACGTCCTTCTCAAGAGAATCGACGTCGATTTCGTTTTGGAAGTGACCGATGTTACAAACGATGGCGTCGTTTGGCATCTGCTCCAAGTGACTCTTGCTGATGACGTCGCAGTTTCCAGTGGTGGTAACAAAGATGTTTCCACGAGACGCTGCTTCTTCCATCGTAGTGACTTCAAAACCTTCCATTGCGGCTTGAAGAGCGTTGATCGGATCAATTTCAGTGACGATCACGCGACCGCCGTAACGCTGCATTGAATGAGCACAGCCTTTACCAACATCGCCGTAACCGCAGACAACGACCACTTTACCAGCGATCATCACATCAGTCGCACGCTTGATGCCGTCCGCCAATGATTCGCGGCAGCCGTACAGGTTGTCGAACTTACTCTTGGTAACAGAGTCGTTGACGTTAATCGCAGGCAACTTCAATTCGCCTTTTTCGTGCATCTGATACAAGCGGTGGACACCGGTTGTGGTTTCTTCAGAAAGCCCTTTGATGCCAGACAGCAATTCAGGGAAGTCGGCGTGAACCATGTTGGTCAGGTCGCCACCATCATCAAGAATCATGTTCAACGGTTGGCCGTCGGGGAAGATGATGGTCTGCTCGATGCACCAGTTGAATTCCTCTTCGGTCATGCCTTTCCAAGCGTACACAGCAACGCCAGCAGCAGCGATCGCAGCGGCAGCCGGATCATGTGTTGAGAATACGTTGCAGCTGGACCAAGTGACTTCAGCACCCAGTTCGACCAACGTCTCGATCAACACAGCCGTTTGAACAGTCATGTGCAGGCAACCAGCAATGCGAGCGCCTTTGAGTGGTTTGGTTTTGCCATACTTCTGGCGGAGCGCCATCAATCCGGGCATCTCGTTTTCAGCAAGTCGGATCTCACGGCGGCCAAGTTCGGCTTGAGCAATGTCTTTGACTTTATAGGGCATCTTTGTTTCGACGTTAGCCACACTTTTCTCCTAAGAAATATTTGGCGGTAGGAAGTCAGTCGTGGCGGAGGTCAATATTGCCGCCAGCGAGTTAATTTAAGTTATAGATTGGACCGTATAGTATTCTAGTAGGCAACACGAATCTGACAAACAAGATCCTTGAAAACGCCATGTTTTTGGGCCAAAGCGGTTGCCAGCAATTGTTTGATAGTTATCGGAACTCAAACTGCGGTTTTGCGGTGGGGAAAGTCGCATTGTGCTCCGCTACGGGGATTTACTCTGTGCCAGCGCAGCATCTAAATCTCCCAGAATTGTTTTGACCAAAGCTAATTTGAAGCTGAAAATTCGGTCGCTACTCTGAAAACACAACCTGCAATTTCACCATCAGGGGTTCGATGCGCGAACGAACTTGATTCATTTGAACGCGATGCTCTGGCTTGCACTGGTTGATCAGCGGTCGCACTTCTCTCCAAGACGCCACCGCGGCTGCCACGTCTTGTGCCGCATGGGCGTCATGACGACGGTCGGCCAGAACGTGTTCGTGCATTTCGTGTATGCACTTGTGAAACTTGCCGCAGCAATTGCAAAAATCCGTATGGAATGACTTCTCATAGCCGCCCCGTTTTCTGTTCTGCTCTGCAAGATCGATCAAACGATAGGAAAGCTGATCCAGATCCGAACAGATATCCGCCATCGTCGCGCGGTCAATTAATGGACCATCCCCAAACGTTCCCTGCAACACCTGGAATCCCGAATCAATTTGGCCCACCGATTGTCCTATTCGCGGTGTTGAGAACCCCGAAAGATGGCCATTGAGGTCTTGCCATTGATTCGACAACTGCTTGAAATCCCACATCAAGGAATCAACATCAGCATCGCTGCTCAAGCGTGTCGACAGGTTATTGCACTGGTGCTGAAACTCGCGCGAGCAGGCCAGCACGACTCCGGGCGTCTTACATTGCAGTAGATCGTGAAGAGAAACGTTCTTGAAGGCCACCCCGACTTCCCGTTCCATATTGGTGATCACCTGACAGAGATAGTCGCGATCGATGTCAGGTTGTATCCAAAGCAGCTCAGACATGTGCCGGCCAATGTTTTCGATTTGGTGAACTCCACGTTGAACGCGTCCATGCGGACAGGAAACCAGCTTATACTTCACCTCGCGCCATTGATTCAAACATTGATTGTAAATTCTTACGATCGCATCGTAACTACCATGCCCGATCAATCTGTCAGCTTCATTAAGCCGCGTATAAATGCGCTGTAAGTCGCGCAGTACAACGTTGTAGTTCGGATCCCCCTGCAGGTCGTAACGCACATCTTGAATCAGATGTTGAAAGCTGGAAGCCATCTGCGTGCAATAGCGCGACAGCTCCGCACGATTGAACTGTGGCTGAACCTCAAACAATCCGCACAGCTGCGTGTTGTAATTGACCATGCGAGTCATGCACGCCGTGCACTCGGGCTGCAACCCTCTGACTTGCGTCAGTTGATGATTGAGCAGCCGCCACTGGGCATCGAGATCACAGAAACGATCGGTCAACGGATCAAGCGTATGAGTCTGACCCAAGTTGACGTTGAGCGCCTTGATGCTGGCGTGCGTAGCCAACGCATCGGCCAATAGAGGCCGCACGCGCGGAAGCCTTCTTTCTTCTTGACGCAACAATTTTACGAATTGTGCAGACTCATTTTCCCAAGCTTGGCATTGCTTCCGAGCCTTGATCATGTTCGGCGTCAAAGGCAGGCTAGGCTTGGGGCCATTAACGGGAAAGGGGCGCAAGTTGGGCCGCCCAGGTTGCGGCTGAACCGGATTGCGATTCATTTGGGATTCGATCAGCGTTTGCAACAATCCGCCCACGAATTCACGTCGGCGGTTGCGCTGGGCGTCGGAGACTTGGCCGCTGGCGACATCGGCAGAGATCAACAGTGCGACGCAGGTAAATACAATTGAAGGGAAGGTGTTCTTCATGGTTTTTCCAATTAAAGAGAAGGGTTTACCGCATTATCACCTAAACCCCTGCTCAATTCAAATGGCCCACCCCAGTACCAAATGGCGTTCGCATTACCAACCTTAGCCGCTGGGCGCTAGCCGCGGGTAGCGGAGACTATGCCAGAAGCATCGTGAAAACGTTGCTCAACGCACCCGAGGGCCTGCGCCCGTACCGCTAACATTGAACAGTGTTGTACCTAAAAAGGAGGAAAGCAATTTGGGAATCGTTGCCTTCTCCCCGACGACCCGCCAGCCTGCCTTAAGACGTCTACCACGAAAGTTCCGGAATGACTTACTCTTTTTCTTTGGTGGACTCTGCCGCCGAGAACGCTGCGATGACGACCGCTTCTCGATTGTCGCGATTACTCAAACCTGGAAAAGTCGCTTTGTACGTGCCTGCCTCTGTCGTGTGAAACTCGGCTGTGGCAGCCAATCCCGATCCGATTTCATTTCCGTGCCCGTTGTAGTTGCCAACTTCTGCAAATGGGGCCTCGACCGACACGATGGAGTTAATGCTGCCTGAGGGAGTGCTGACCGAAAGATCATTCGAAGCCGCCGTCGCCAGAACAAATGCGTTTCTGTCGAACACGTTAATTTCCGCAAACGGATCTCCTTCTTTTCCTGATCCGACACGGTGAACTCCGTTGGCCGTCCCGATTAAAGCCGTCGCGTAGATGCCGACGCCGTTGAGCAACCTGCTTTCTGATGCTGTCACAGAAATATCGCCCACTGTTGCAACGTCGGTCGGCTGATCAAGATAATAGATCGCGGTGTGCGTCGCTCCACCAAGTTTCACCGCTGGCTCCAGTTTCTGATCCGCGAAGGTGACAGTTACCGCATCTTTGTCCCCGTTCCTTATTTCGGCCATGACAGCGACGACTAACTTATCACTTCCGGCGACGTTAAAGTTCGATATCGTGTAACTATCACCCCGATCGACCGATCGCGTGCGACCGAAAGCTTTCGAACCCGAATTGACCGCCGAGATTTTTGTCCCGGTGCCAAAACCAGACCACTTTCCCGAGTTAGTCTTCCAAGCGTTTTTGGCGCGGTAACCGGGGCTTTGATATTGAAATTCGTGGTCAAAGAGTTTTCCGCTGTAGTCTCGACTTTTGTCGTAGAGAACGACGTGATCGCCTTCGTATCCCACCGTTTCCCAAGTGAAGATGCCTTCCTGCCATTTGCCGTTATCCAGCGGAATGATTCGGGAGTCAATTTCCAAAGCGCCCTCTTTGTCGATGATCCAAAACTCTCCACCCAACACGCGCTGCCGAATTTGTTGCTCGAAGCTTCCTGCTGTTTCGGATGCTGCTACAAAGGCCGGGTCCGCAGCAACGTCATTGATCTTCACGCTTCGGGCCGACCACAACACTCCCAACGCCGCCAACAGCAAGCCCAAAGCAGCCAAAACGCCAACTAACACTTTCGGGAAACCTGTCCCGCTGGGGCCACCGATAACGTCTCCAGCCGTTCCAGCTGTTTTTTCGTCCATTGCCCCACCGGTTGCCGCTCGCGCCTTCTCCAATCGTGCCAACAGCACTTGCTGCTGGCTGCGCATCTGTTCGAGCGTCGTGTCGACTTTCGCCAGCCGCTGTTCCATCTGAGCCCGCTGTTCTTTTTGATCGGCTAACTGCTGCTTAAGTAAGTCAACGGTCTTCAAATGCTGAGACTGAAGCGTCTTGGCGACCTCTTTTTCGGTCGCATTGCTGGCGTCAACAATACGCCGTGCAGCCGAGGTTGCAGCCGCCTGTTGTTCAGAAATTTGTTGGCTCAAGTCCTGCTCCACACCGAGAGCTTCGTTCATCAAGGCTGCTAATTGATTACGCCGGCTGGTATACACGGCGATTCCACCGGCGATGTGTTGTTCCGTATTTTGCAAATCAACAAGGGCTGTGGGGGCATGCTCGTTGAACACTGCCAAGGCGCGGGTGTTGAAGCCCTGTTCAATCGCCGGCACAAACTCTCCCTCTTGCTGGCGGCTTGAATCTTCGAAAGAGTCATCGAATTTCGGTGCTAAGATGATTTCCGATTTCTGGTCAGCGCTATCTTCGGGAGCCGCATAAAACGCTGTTTCTTGACGCGTTGGCAGCGCTTTTATCGCGTCGATCAATTTTTGTGCGGTTTGAAAACGCTGGTCAGGATCCTTACTCATGAGACGATCAATGACTGCCTCTACCTCAGCCGAAACCAGCGGAGCCACTTCCCGCAACGCCGTCGGTTGTTCATAGGCGTGTTGAAAAATCATCGCCGTCGGACTATCGGCGACAAACGGCAATCGACCGCTGATCAAGTGGTACAGCAGGACGCCCAACGAGTACAAATCGGCGCGTCCATCGACAGGTTTACCCTGGCCTTGCTCGGGCGCGATGTAGTCAACGGTTCCCATGACAATTCCGGTGGCTGTCCCATCGACCTTGCTGTTGAGCGATTTCACCAGACCAAAATCGGCCAGTTTCGCTGTATCCGTTTCACTGGAAAGCAATATGTTGCTCGGTTTGATGTCGCGATGAATCAAGCCGTGTCGATGCGCTTCGGCCAAACCGGAGGCGACTTGCTGGACCAATTCCAACGCGCGGTCGGTAGGCAGTTTGCCTCGCTGGCTGAGCAACTGGGCCAGGGACTGACCTTTGACCAACTCCATCACAAAAAAGTGGTGGCCTTGGTCGTGGCCGATGTTATACACGGGAACGATATTGGGATGCGTCAACTGCGCGACGGCGCGAGCTTCGGATGTAAATCGTTGGACGAAGGTATCGTCGCGCGAGAGTTCGGCAGGCAAGACCTTGATCGCAACCTTTCGATCAAGCCGCGGATCGTAGGCTTGGTAGACGTCGCCCATTCCACCACTGCCCAACGGCGCGTCAATTCGATACTGACCCAGTTTGTCAAACGGCAAGGTCGCTTGATCGCCGGATCCTTCGTTATCAGCCTGATCACTTGGGGCAGATTTAGCAGCGACAATGTTGCCCGATGCGGGTGTGTCGCGATAGAGATCGATGCCAGTGCCGGTAGGCGGCGTCGGTGAATCCGTTCGGCTTGCGCCGGCTTCAGTCAGTTCCTCCAGCATCGTCTTTAGTTGTGCGCAGTCGTGGATTCGCTTGGTTGGGGTGTAGCCGATCGCGGAATCGATCCAAGTCTGCCATTGTTGGGGCACCGTTGATTTGGTCTGTGGATCGACAAGATACTGAGAAACTGACGTACCCGTTAACAGCTTCAGCGTCAGAACGCCCAGTTGGTAGATGTCGATGCGACAGGGAGAACAGTCGGCATCGTGTGACTTTAATTCGTCGTGCACCTGGTCAATCTGATCCGACAACTTGAGTTCGTCGATCATTTCCAGTTCCGGTGGCAGTCGGTTGGCATCGTATGCTGCACCGCAAGTGATTTTCTGACTGGCCGCGGGCTGGAGCGTTGCATTGCGTTGCCCGTCGATCCAGACTTTACCGCTGAGAATTTCGCGATGCAAACGACCGGTCGCATGCAGACCTTGAACCTGATCGTTCAGTTGCGCGATCCAATGCAAAACTTGCGACTGGTTGGGCGTTTGGTTCGCCAGCAAGTCCGACAAGAGCTGTCCGTTTTGGGTTAGTTCGCCCATGATTTGCCTCGTTTCATATGAAGTGTTTTGATTCTACAACGTTTAATGTCCGGCTATCTGGGTATCACTAACGAAAATTGCTTTTGTTGAAAAAAAGTTATGAGCGGGGTAGATTGGAGTTTAATACAAGTTGTTAAACCCTTGGCTTGGACAGATGGCATTTCCGCAAACTCGACATACGCTCATTCAGCGACTGGCCGCCGGCGGAGATGACTCTGACTGGAAGGATTTTTTGGCCGACTACTGGGGGCCTGTTTGCGGATTCGCTCTACGGCGAGGCGACTATAAACTGGCTGACGCCGAAGACGTGGCATCGCAAACGTTTGAAGTCGTCCTACGCAACAAATTACTTCAACGTTGGGTTAAATCGAAACAGGCGAAACTTCGAACCCTGCTGTGCAGTGTCGTGTGCCGCGTGCAAGCTAATCAGTTTCGATCGAATCGCCGAAAAGAGCTGTTTGAGCAGAAGTTTGTCGACGAAGTGATTCGCGTCGCAGACCAGGAATCTTCTAACGCACTTGATGAAGGGTTTATAGCGGCGTGGGTAGATGATCTGTTGCAAAACACCTTGCAGGGGCTGGCTCGGGACTACCATACTCAGGGCAAAGGCGACTATTTCCGGGTGCTGCATGGGCGGTTATGCCAAGGCCTGTCGATCGAGGAGGTCGCGGAGCTGTTGAACATCAGTTCCAGTGCCGTCAACAATTACTATCGGCATGTGCGAAAACGGCTCGGGGAAAGCTTGGAGGCGAACCTCCGCGCTCAGGTGTTTCGCTACTGCCAGGCGGAAGAAGCGGAAGCAGAATTTCAGGCGGAGTGGGATAGCTTGGCGGAATATCTAAGTCGCCACGGAGGTCTGGAAGACGCGGTTGCCAGGACTTACCAGCGGCTGGAAAACCAACAGCTTCAGAACAACAAGCCCCGTCGAATCAAAGACACGCTGACCAAAATCCGCTTGGCTCCGCCCGCGCCCTGACACGCGTGAGGCTCGTATTTTTCTTTTGTTGAACTTTGTGCATCTGGTCTCTTTCGAGCGGCAAGGGATTTGTAACCACAGAGGGCACAGAGAACACAGAGTTTAGGCGGTCAGCGGCTCTGTGATCTCCGTGTCCTCCGTGGTTAAACTTCTGTCGAGCTTGGATTTTATCTGGTACTTTCGTGGTTCTTCCGGGACTTGTAGAGCTTCAGTATTGATCGTTGGACCGAGGCCCATGGGCTTTTTTGGGAAAACGTGGGGCGTGGCCGGTGGGAACCGGTCCTACGGCTTTTCGCGGCATTTTCAACGTTTTCTTTCGTTTTCAAAATTTATTTGAGAATTTCTACCAAAGCCGTACCTACATGACATCAACGAAGTAGAGCGACAACCCAACTGGCGACGCCAACACGGTTGAGCCCAACATTGTCAAAGCAATACTTCACCCACCAAGGGGAGATTCATGTTTCTCGCAATTCCTATTCAGGTACACACTTCGGCTGCTTCCAAAGAGGCACCTTGGGCGAACAGCCTGATCATCGCCATCAACGTCTTGGCATTTTTTCTGGGCATCCAACAACCTGTCGGGCCCGGCACAGGCTGGTTCAGTGTTTTGGGATACGCTTTCTCTCACGCCGGACTGGCCCACCTGATGATCAACATGTGGTTGTTGTGGGTGATTGGAAATCCCGTCAACCTACGATTGGGCAACGCTTGGTATCTGCTGGGCTATTTGGCAACGGTTTTGGGGATGGGCATTTTTGCGCGCGTCATGGTCGGTACGTATCTGGTCGGATCCTCCGGCGCGATCTTTGCGATCATTGCCGTCATGGCCATGCTGCTGCCGTCAGCAAAAACTGAAATCAGCTACGTCGTCGTCTTTCCGTTGACACTTTTGATCGGCTTGATATCGCCACCCAAACATGGGGTGTACTGGTTCATTCGCTGGGACAAGGTGCAACTGCGAGCCTGGTGGTTTCTGTTGTTGGTGCCCGTGATGCAGATATTGGGGCTGTTCTGGTGGAGCTGGAACTGGACCAACTTGGGGCATCTGTTGGGCTTTGTTTGTGGCGTCGTCTTTGTGTTGCTGTTACCTACAAACGTGTCGATGGGCCGACCTTCGGGGCGATCCAGCAGCTCATTCGGTTTTGAGAACTAAGCCGCCCGCCGAACCAATTTTTACGCAAACATCTTTTTAATCTGGAGAACATTCTAATGAGTATCTTTCAACGTATCAGCGACATCATTTCAGCCAACTTGAACGAGTTAACTGAGGGTTTTGAGAACCCCGAGCAGTTGCTCAGGCAAGCCATCGGTGAGATGGAGGAATCCATTGCTCATGCAACCCGCGACACCGCGCGTGCGTTGGCCAGTGAAAAGACGATCGCCAAAGAGCTAAAGAACAATCAGGATTTGGTAGCAACATGGCACCAACGCGCCGAAAAGGCGGTCGCAGCGGGTGACGACGATCTGGCTCGCCGAGCACTCAAACGAAAGCGCGAACACGAGAACCTGGTCGCCGCGCTACAGGATCAGCTGAAGTTGGCCAAAGAAACAGGTCAGTCATTGCGGAGGCAACTCGATGCGATGAAGGCAAAATTAGCCGAAGCCCAACGTAGCTTGGCAACGTTATCGGCTCGCCATCGCGCAGCCAACTTTCGCAAAAAAATGGAGCGATTGGACTTGGGAGTCAGCTCGCAACTGGATCGAGACGCTTTTGCGAAATTCGATCGTTTGCGGGGGAAGGTCGAACGCGCTGAAGCCGAAGCGGAAGCTTACGCTGAGCTAAATGATTCGGCCGCAGCGGATCGAGAACTCGATCAAGAATTTGAGGTCGATCGCGATGTCGAGATCGATGCCCAATTGGCTGAACTAAAAGAGAAAGTGGCGGGGTAGTTGGAGTCATCTGGAAAACGTTACGCGACGAACCGGAGGGCTTGCGCCCGTGCCGCTAACGAGACGACTCGGAGAGTCGCTTTACGTAACTCGACTCTCCGAGTCGTGAGCCTCAAACAGGCCAACCCTCGCACCGTAAAAATTTTTAGAGCGTAAAGGGCGGCTACTTCGTGTCGAGAGCATTAGAATCGGCCTTCAACAGCTTCTCATTCTCGGCCGCGATACGTTCGCGCTGTTTTGAACTTAACCTTTGCTTGTAATGGTGCTCCGGACCATAGGTCATGTAATGCCCCTTCATCCCATCATCGTGCACGTCGCGGCTCAAGTCACAATCGAACCTAACCAAAATGCTGTGGTTCTTGCTCCAGTCGCCTGCGGCATTGGTGAAATGGGAAATGCCCCACGTAATCCCTCGGCCATCGGTCGTGTTGGTGAAAGCATC
>CALDEW010000223.1 GCA_937942355.1 uncultured Pirellulaceae bacterium
CTGACTTAACTTTCAAACCAGAAACTCTGACGCGATCGTTTCGAAGTCGAAAGGAGTGAGCCCTTCGTCAACGGCGAACACAAAGTCAGCTTCCTCGACTGAATCGCATGCTTCGCCTCGTGCCTTCACGTGTGGCCAAAACAAATCAAACAAGTTCGTTTTTGTCATGCTCTCGATACCGGCACGATAGTGTACCATGCCTCGTATGTTACGCAGGCCCACCGGACTACAGGACACGCTTGGTTGTTGGAGTATCGGAGGAATCCAACAACTTTTCGACTAACTTCTCTTTGGCGGTACCAAACATGGCCTCATGGCTTGCCCTCCAAATCTTCGAACGAAGAATTTGAGTTTCATCTCCTCCCCGTAAGGCGATCTGCTGGCTGTAATAAGTGAACAAGCAAGCTTGCATCGTGTCAAAAAATGAGAGCGCGATTCCAGTATCCCAAAGCAAGTCGCACAATCTGTTGGCGCTGGATACGCGCTCATCCACCGGTGCGTCCATCAGCGCATCGGATTGCGCGGCTACCGGAGCGCTGCGACCAACGAATGGGTTCCAACGTTTGAGCCAAGTTATTTTGTCAGATAGCGTTAGCTTCAAACGCAACCATGCCAGCCGCCACAGCACAGATACTTCAGAGTCAAATATGTTGTAGCCCCAAGGTTTCAGCAACCGTTCGAATCCTTGCAATGCGTCATCGATGCGTCCCGCAACACAATATTGGTAGGCAGCTTGTTGCAAAAACTGATGACCTCCTTCCTCTAACTCGGCCAACTCAAAATACAAATCGCCGGCTTCACTCGATCGCCCCAACTGCCCCAAAGACGAGGCCAACTTTTGCTTCAAAAATTGATTTTCTTTATTGGTTCCGACAAAGTGTTCCAGCGCGTCTTTGTAGGCCCGAACGGCTTCGTCGAAAGCGCGAGACTTTGCCGCAACGTCACCGGCAGCGATAGAATATTGACAACATTTGGCGCGATCGCCAGCGGCGCGAAAATGAAACGCGAGGCGGTCCGGAGGAACGCCTGGTTTTTCTTCACTGACAGTCGCGATCGACGCATGAACTGTTTTCCTCTGTTGAGCATCCAGCTTGGAATAGATTGACTCCCGAATCATGTCGTGAAACGGAGTCAGCATCAACTCGCCATCAGATTGACTCAAAGTAACCAACCGTCTTGAAGCCAGATCACTTACACAAGCCTCCGAATCATGAGAAATCCCAGACGCTTGGAACGCAATCGACTGAGGCAGCGGATAACCCGAGGCACAAACGAACTGTAACAACCGTTCCTCTTGAGGGCCTAAATTTCTGGCCCAATCCAAAGAGTTAGACTCAATTTGGTCCGCCGGCATCGTATGTAGCTGCTCAGCCAGAGAAGTAAGGAACATCGGTACACCCGCCGATGCACTGATAGTCTTCTTTAAAACCTGCTTATTAAGACTCGGGAAGTTGCGGTCGAGAAACCGCTCCGCATCTTGGTCGCTGAACGGGCCAACATTTACACGCTGCAAAGTTCTGCCGCCTTGGAGCGGGTTGGCAAGTTCTTTGGATAGATGTCTAAAAAATTGATTGGGCCGTTGCATCGGGCGATGTGAACAAATCAATAGAAGCGGTACGTCTCGGATCATCTCGCAAAGCAACTCACCACTATCGGCATCTGCCCACTGAACATCATCAATGAAGATGATAATATTTCTCCCTTCCGCGGAGAGAGCCTGAAGAACTGCCGCAAGTCCCTCTTCAACAGTTTTAGTAGTGTTTGAAACCTCATGCGGCGAATCAAAGGAACCAGCAAATCCTTTGAACACTGAACTTATTGCATTGATCAACGGAGGGCTGACCGCGCCCGGCTGATCAAGCAAACGCCATTGAATGGCCAGCTCTCCCACGACCGCGTCGATCGCTTTGTAAGGAATCCGTTCGTTCTCATAACAGCGTCCCGAAACAATGATACTTTCAGAGGCGTCACGATAATTTTCCAGAAACTTCTGAATCAGCTGCGTTTTGCCGACACCAGATTTGCCCTCCACAAACACCAGCGTCGGATTGTGCGCGTGGCGAGAGTCTACCAAGCGACGGTTGAGCTGCCTTAGTTCCTGCCGACGGCCGAAGAAACCCGCTTGAGCTGCAGGGGTTCTAAGCGAAACCTTCGGCTCTTTCGAAAAGGCCCCAAGGCATTGCCGAATCTCCTCCACGCCGGGGCGCTCAGTGGGTTCAGGGTTGAGCAACCCGAGGCATAAATTGGAAAGCGATGGGTCAACGCCCGTTTCTTCGGAGGACGGAACCGCAGCGTTTCCCGCAAGCTTGTCGAACAGAACGTCTAGCGGATCCCCTTGAAAGGGCTTGCATCCGAACAGAGTTTCAAACATGACAACCCCGAACGAAAACCAGTCGCTGGCAGCACGGACTGGTTCGCCTGAAGCCTGTTCAGGAGACATGTAAGCAGAGGTGCCTCCAAAACCTTGCCCCTGACGATTGCGCTGCCTTTGAAATGATTGAGCAAGTCCAAGATCCAAGATCACCACACGACCACTTGGCGTTACCAAAATGTTCGAAGGCTTAATGTCACAATGTGCGTAACCACTGCGGTGCAAGAAATCTATCCCGCCCGCCAAATCCAATAGTCTGCCACACAATTCTGACAGTTGATCGGGCAACCAAGGGACGCCTTCCTTTTTCTGTGTGACCGATGTTGAGTTGAAGCTGTCTCCCTCAACATGCTCCATTGAGAAGAAAACGGTGCCGCCAGATTGGTGAAGTTCCTTCAAAACCACTAAGTTAGGGTGCCGAATCTTCGCCAGCGTACGAAATTCGCGTTTGATAAAGTCGGTGTTTCCGTTGCCGGTCTTCCCGACCTTAATCGCCACCGCTTCGTTGTTTTTTTTATCAATCGCCGAATAAACAACGCCCATTCCTCCGTGGCCGATGGGCGTAAGATCTGAGAAACCAGGAGGCGTTTCAAAGTCGCGTTCCATGGAAGGAATTTGTTTGGCTGCTCCGGCTGCCCAATAGCTATCCAAATCCGCTGCACATTTGGCCACACCTTCCACCCAATCCGATTCCTCCTGGTCAAGCAACGGCTGAGAAACCAAACTAAGCTCTTCGTCTTGCAAGCCCGCCACATGCAGCGCCGCGGCCAACGATGTAAGGAACGCCTTATCGATCAAACCTCTCCATTTTTTTCGATGTGACTCTTCAACTTTTCAATGGCACGGCCCCACGTCATTCGAGCGACATCTCCAGAGACACCCAGCTTTTCACCAATCTTTGAAAACGCTAAACCTTCCTCGTGACGCAAACGAAGCACCTCTTGATCTTTCGCCGAAAGCGATTTCAGCCCTTGCTCCACAGCAGAGAGCCGTTCTTTACCCTCCAACATTCTACTAGGCGTACCACTGTCCTCAAAATTACTGCTGGGTAACACTGCTTCATTAGCGACGGATCGTTTCTTTTGAAGGTGGAACCGACGATTGTCCTTGATCGTGTTGCGAAGAGATGTTCGAAGCCAGGCCTTTAGTTCCGCTTCGCTCTCTCCGTTAAAAGCCCCGATGTTTTTGTGCAGTCGCACAACCGTGTCTTGGACGACGTCCGAAGGAGACGTTCGACCCGCTAAAGCAGGATCAAGCTCGCGGTTTGCAAGAAACAACAAGTAGGGCCTGTACTGATTAAAGATTTTAGTGAGCGCAGCCTCGTCGCCCGATTTGGCAATCCTTATCGTTTCACGGTCAATTCCCTCGGAAGCGTTGGGCGAGGAAGAATCAGGCGAGGAAGGATCGGGCGAGGAAGGGTTCGGCGGCATGATTAACAACTTGAAATTTCGTTTATTCGCTTTCCTAATCCATAACTGAGTCTATTCAGCGGAAGAGCCCCCCGCCAAGCATCTATTGTATCGTTCGGTCAAAGCGATGGCCGCAAGCAGGTGTTCAAGAATGGTGTGGCCCGATGCATTCTATACCAGATGCTTAGGTGACGTATTGTAATTTAACTTTGGTAAAGCTGTAGGGCGGAAGCAAGATCCACATTGGTTCTTACACATTAGTTCTCTTCGTAATCAGAACAGTTCGCTAAACATATCTAAGCCGTACTTTTGCACCTAATTTTGAACAACACGAAATCACGGTGATCTGATCCACAGACTGAACACGAAGACCACCAAAGAACCCTTGGACGAGGACAAGCCTGCATTTGCTCGACGAATACCACTGGCTTGAAACCTCACCCGCCGCTTCGTGCTGGTGTCGTGCTGGCTCCGTGCTAATTCCGTGCTGGTAAAATGTAGGGAATACCCAACAGAGAACATAGCGCAGTGCGGAGGATGAACCTCAATTGTGGACGTCAGATTGTTCAACCGAATTCTCGCCATACGATCAACTCCTCCCAGGTTGTGCGAACGATCCAAGAGAAAGCTGGATTACCCGCCGACGCTCGAATGAGTTTTGTTTGTCTTTAAGCGTTACCGGCTATTTCCCAATGCGCATGCCGTTTCTACCGCTGCCACAC
>CALDEW010000224.1 GCA_937942355.1 uncultured Pirellulaceae bacterium
CATCGTCAGAATTAGAGGAAACCAGTTCGGCAAGAAAAGCTACATCGGTTTGTACAGTTATGTAAACGGAAATATTGAGATTGGCGAAAACGTTTTAATTGGACCTACCGCCAACATTGTCGGGTCGAACCATGTCTACAACCACAAAGACGATTTCTTCAGCAGCAGAAGCGACGACGAAGCCGGAAGGGTGGTGATTGAAGACGGCGTTTGGTTAACAGGCGGCGTGACGGTAACGCCCGGATGCCGGATAGGAAGATGTGCTCTGATCTGTGCCAACTCAGTGGTCACAAGTGATATCCCGCCTTACGCGATAGCTGCTGGGACGCCAGCGAAAGTCATTGGTAACATTGACCCAAAAACGGGCACTTACCATTGGTTTCACAAAGAAGACAACCATGCTTAAATTGGTTCGAACGCACGACTTTCAAATTTATTTGTCGCCTTGTGAAGCGTACCCGGCAGTAGTAAACCCGCCCAGCTTTAATTGGCCCGAAGAGAGTTCCGCGCGGCAATATCGGCTGGAGTTGGAGAGCCTGACCACTGGGGAACAGTGGAGTTGGGAGCACGTAAACTCACCGATGCAACTTTCGTTTGAGCTCCCGCAATGTCAGTATCAGTGGCGTCTAGTGGCGACTTCAGGTGAAAGGTCGGAACAAGCATCGGAGTGGATTGGATTTGAAATATCAGAAGATTTGCCAAGTTACCTCGCACCGACAGCAGGAGAGTTGTTTGAGAAGTGCGATGGGCATCGCCAGTGGCTGATGTACTTTGATCAAGACATTGATTCTATAAAAAATCAATGTGGTACTATCTATCCGAAGCTTAAACACACGGCGACGCTGGCGGTTCCGAGATCGCAGATCAGTTTTCCTGATCACTACCAGCGCGGTCAGGAGGAAGGGAAACGGGAAGCGATCGCGAACGTTAGAAAGTGGGTTGATCGCGATCTAATGACGCATGCATTGCTGTTTCGGATTTGGGGGGAAAAGGAACATGGCGATGAGGCGCTGCAACGCCTGTTGCAACTTGCGCAATGGAGCTGCGAAGGCCCGGCGTCGCTATTGCGTCCTTGCACTTGGGGAGATGAAGTGGGATGTTCGTTGGCGCGGAATATGTTCCTTGCCTACCACTGGCTAAGTCCCCTGCTCGACGAAAATGAAAAAGGCCTCTTTGTCAGGCCGATGTTGGTCAGGATCGCGCGTCAAATGACGCAGCGTTTGGCCCAAGACAATTTTAAACAGCGTCCGGGGCATTCGCACACTTCGAGACTGCCGGCCTATCTTGGACTTGCTGGATTAGCGCTTTACCGCGAACACGATCGAGATGAGTGCGAACAATGGTTGAACGATGCGTTGGAGATCTATCGTGGTGTGTTGCCGTTTTACGGCGGAAGCGATGGCAGTTGGGTGGAAGGCCCGTTCTACGCGTCGACTTATAGTAAGTGGTTCCACCCATTTTTTTTGAGCGTTGAACGCATCTCTGATTTTTCTTTCTATCAGCATCCGTTCTATAAGAACTTTCTTGCCTTTGCGCGCGATTTTATTGCGCCACAACAAACAAGCCATCCCTTCGGGGACGGGTTTTGGTGCCGTCGTGACGGAAAAGAATGGCCAGGATTTTTTGCGCAGAATCCGCTTCGGATTTACGCAGGCAGGTTTGGTGACCGCGCCGACTTTTATCAGTCGCAAGAACTGGAAGACGCGATCAAGGACTATCGCTTGCACCTGCTGGATGTTGTGCCCACGATAAGGCAGATTGCATTTGATTTAGCGGTGAAAGATAAACGGCCCGTTGACAATAATCAAACGGATCAACAGGCTCTGAACAACTACTACGTCCATGCGGGGCTTGGGAAGTTAACGCGCCAGCAAATGGCGCTCTACTATCGCGCCAGTTCATTCGGTAACAGTTCACACCGGCATGGGGATCAGGGGAATATTGGGTTCTTTGATAACGGCGTTGGCATCTTGGAACCAACGGGCAGTTTTGGTTATCGATTCGGTAGCCAACACCATCGCGCGTGGACTCGTCAAACGATCGCTCATAATCTACCGCTGGTTGATGGGCAGGGGCAGATACTTGATGACCCAAATGCGATGGGACGAGTCTTGCGAAGGACAACCGAGCCGGACTGTCACGTGATTACATTGGATCTGAGTGAGGCTTACTCGAGTCCTCTTGAGCGTTTTAACAGGACTTTAATTTTGCTGGAAGAGGTTGGTCTGTTCATTGTGGATTCAATCGTGCTTAGTACTGAGAAAGTTCTGAATTGGCGTTTGCACAGTGCGCTTAACACGGAAATGGATACTGATCGCAACGGCGTTTTGTTGAACGATTCACGGCAGAGAATTGTTCGATACCAATGCCACCTGTTGAGCCATCGCGAGGCGCGGGCCACGTTGAGCCACGGCTATTCGGGCGAACTCAATATTTCTGGCAGAACGATCGAGTCCGATGCCAGTGAGGATGTTGTTCACATTGACTGGCAGCTAGCCGAAGGTCGTGAGCATAACGTGGTAGCCTGTTGCATTGTCCAAGGCCAGCCTTTACCTCAAGTAAGTTTTTCAGATGATCAAGAGCATGGGGCCAAGGTGATACTGAAGTTTGGACAGCGTGTTGTTTCGATTCTCTTGAAGATATAGATGAATTTGGCCCCCAGCGTCATCTGGATCTGATCGAGGTTACGGCCCCGATTCTTCTTGGAGATGTTAATTTAGATGGCGTGGTTTGCTTTTTGGATATTTCGCCGTTCATAACGTTGTTGAGCTCCAAAAATAAAGTTTCAACGATGCACTGGCGTTTAGAGGTCGCATTGGCTCCCATCTGTGGCAGTTAGATACGGCGATGAAAGTGTGATCTGTGTTGTCTCGTTATTTTGCGGAACTATTCGGTACTTTGTATTGTCGCCATACACAAAATGAGAATCGCAGTAGACAATGTTTTTGTTGACGGCTTCGGTATTCTCATCGGTCGCCGTAGAACGTAAACCCAAAGAGGTCGGTGGGAACCGGTCCTACTTTCACGACAACTTAAGAAACTAGAAAGAAAATTCGTGTCCAATACAACGACCAAAAAACAGCCCCACGAATTGCCGAGTTGGCAAAAGCTGAACCGACACAAGGAAGCCATTCAAAAGACCGATCTTCGGAAAATGTTTGCCGAAGATCCAGCGCGTTTCGATAGCTTTACGCGCAGCTTGGATGCGATTTTGGTGGACTTTTCAAAGAATTTGATCACCAAAGAAACGATCGGGCTGTTATCTGAGCTTGCCGCCGAATGTGGACTTGCCGATGCCATCGAGGAAATGTTCTCGGGCCAGAAGATCAATATTACCGAGGACCGCGCTGTGTTGCACGTCGCACTTCGAAACCGCTCAAACCGACCGATCTTGGTTGACGGAGAAGACGTTATGCCTCTGGTGAATGAGTCATTGGCAAAGGTCAGGATCTTTTCCGAAGCGATTCGCTCGGGCGATAAAAAGGGCTTCACGGGCAAAAACTTTACCGATGTCGTCAATATTGGAATCGGTGGTTCAGATTTGGGGCCGGTGATGGTTACCGAAGCGCTCAAACCCTATTGGAAAGATGGGTTGCAGCCTCATTACGTTTCCAATGTCGATGGTACGGATCTTGCCGAAACGCTGAAGGTGCTTGACCCAGAGACCACGCTCTTTTGCGTGGCCTCTAAGACATTTACAACACAGGAAACCATCACCAACGCTACGTCAGCGCGGACGTGGTTGTTGGATCATTTTAAAGACAAAAAAGCGGTTGCGGCTCATTTTGTGGCACTGTCGACCAATGCTGCCGGTGTCTCTGAATTTGGTATCGATACTGCGAACATGTTCGAGTTTTGGGACTGGGTCGGAGGTCGGTACTCGCTGTGGTCTGCGATTGGCCTTTCGATTGCAATTGTCATTGGCCCTGACGCCTTCGACGAATTGCTTGCCGGTGCACACGACGTTGATGAGCATTTTCGCAACACCACAGATATGTCCCAGAACATTCCTGTTCTGATGGGGCTGATTGGGGTGTGGTACCACAACTTTTTCGGGGCCGAAAGCCATGCGATCCTTCCCTATGACCAATACCTTCATCGTTTCGCTGCTTATTTTCAGCAGGGTGATATGGAGAGCAATGGTAAAGGCGTTGATCGGCAGGGACGACGTATCGAGGACTACACGACGGGACCGGTTATCTGGGGCGAGCCAGGAACCAATGGTCAGCATGCGTTTTACCAATTGATTCATCAGGGGACTCGTTTCATTCCCTGCGACTTCATCGCGCCTGTTCACAGTCAAAATCCCTTGGGCGATCATCACGATATTCTCCTCGCCAATTTCTTTGCCCAAACAGAAGCTCTCATGGTTGGCAAGACGCCGGACGAGGTGCGAGCGGAACTGACTGCCTCTGGTCAGACCTTTGCCGAGGAATTGGTTACACACAAAACCTTCACTGGTAATCGCCCAACCACAACAATCATGGTGAACCGAGTGACGCCTCGTGCATTGGGTCAGTTGATTGCGTTGTATGAACATAAAATTTTCGTTCAGGGAATCATCTGGAACATAAACAGTTTTGATCAGTGGGGGGTGGAGCTTGGAAAGAAATTGGCCAAGACGATCTTTCCCGAACTTCAATCCGATGCTGAGATTAGCTCTCACGATTCTTCTACCAATGGATTGATCAATCACTACAAGCGGCAACGAAGCGCTTTATGAATTCGCATAATGATTATGAGTTCGTTTGCTAAGGGCGAAGGCTTGTGCAAATGAAGATGCGTCAGTTTTAACGGCGCTGATGAATCTGGATTGTAGATGAGAGTCTGCTGCTGTTGGTTTTCGTTTGACTTTTCGCATAATATCTTGAATTGACTACACGCGAGTCATAGATTTTTGAAAATATCAATCGTCCCAACGGGCGCTTGAATTGGAGGCGAGCGTCTTTGTGTTCGGGGGCGAAAATGCCAACGTTTAGGGATACATCTACAACTCAGTGCAGAAAAAGGAATTTAAAAAGCTATTTGATTTTTGAGAAAAACGTTGTTTTATAAGGTGAAACATCGCATTTTCAGCAATTTGCGTGGGAAACGGACAAGGGCTGAGTTCCCTCTCCTTTTATTCAAAAATAATGCGTGAAGAGTTGTAATTCACAAAGGTGCCGGTTATCTTGATCGTCTGGATTAGACCATCGGAACACGTAGATTTGCTTGCCGTAGGTTTGCGTCACATAGATTTTCATCAATACTTCTAGGGAGATGCCATGTTAAAGAGAGTTTTAGTTGCGGCTGCGTTGATCGTCGCCAGCCCAGCACTTGTTTCAGCTCAGGATATTTTCATATCCTTTGACCGCTCTAGTAGGGCGAGTTCTACCGTTGCACCTGCCGGAACCGTGGGCGGAACCGCGTATGTCTTCGCAGATCAAATGTTCGGGTTTGACGCGATTGACTTAAACATTGAGACGAGTGACCCAAATGTTGTTCAGATAACAGGCGGAACAGAAGAAAATAACACTTTTGATGTTATTGGCGGAACAGCGTTTGATTCGTCTGCACTCACCTTTGATGCAGCCACCGGTGGTGCAAATCTTTTCGCAGTAAATGTTACTGAGAATGGTATCAACCCTGCTGTTTCCGCATTGTTCAATCCAGGCTTTGAGGCTGGTGTAGGAGCAAATGGCGCGGTACTACTTGCTACTCTTGACTACACTGTCACTGGAGCGGGTGATGCTACAATTGGTTTCTCTTTGGGAGATCAAGGTGCACTACAGCTGCCTAACACTGTTCTAGATCCGGTATTCGGAACTGGCTCGTTCACAGCAGAAGCAATTCCTGAGCCATCTTCGCTTGCTTTGTTTGTTCTTGGTTCAATTGGACTGGTTTCGCGACGTAAACGATCTTAAGAATAAGAAGATCAGTTACAATTTAAGTTTTGAAGGAAAAGTGGCATCGTGCTGCTTTTCCTTTTTTAATGCCCGGATATCGTTCAGCTAGTCCTGTTTTGCGTGTGGCGAATCTGTTTCAGCAAATAGAAGAACAAAGGGGACGCAGCTTATTGATTGAAACGGTAGAATAGAACACGAGTCGGAAGCATACCGTAATTGGCGTCAACCCTTTGCAGTCTGTCGCGGCTTTAGGTTTTTTATGCGCCGCCGACGCGCGTTGGAGGTGCCACAAACGATGCTGAAACACGCGGCGGAATTTTGACTCCTTGAAATTGAGATGGAGCCATAGTTGTCTTTCGGTCTCCGAAAGAACACTCAAGCGCTGTTGCGCGCAATAGCGCGCGAGGCGCACTTTCGGAGACCGAAAGGCTACGTTGTGGAGCTTCGTTGCCAAGGAACTTTGCAAGCTTTGCTTGGATTAGCCTTCCGCTTCGTTCTTCAAAGAGACGAGAATAGGTTTCAAGGATCGTTAATTGATTTCATAATGGTTTAAATACGACTGGCCAAACACGAGGTCAAGATCTGAGCGTCAGTTGTTCTGGTTTGGGAATGTTTGAACGCGATAAACCTGTTGACGGATTTTCCAAACCGACTTTTAGGCAGCTACTTGAAAACTCAATGGGTCAAAGCCAGCTGGTACCAAGATTCGGACGCTCATATTTCCTATGTTCCTTTCCTGAAAGGATTCCGCTGTCAACTTGACCCTTGATCTTCTCAAAGGGCTCTCATAATTTGTATCTATTTGCACGTTGATGGAGAATCTTCCAGCGGATTATTGAGCGTGGCGTTGAAGAAACATGACGGATTGGTTCTTTATGTTATAATTTTTTCGTCTTAACATTCATTGTTATGAGTGTTTGAAACCTCAATCATGTACAGCTCATCTAAATTCTGAATCCTTGGGGGCCACAATGAGATGGGAACCGAAGAAGCGTAATACACACGGATTTACACTGGTGGAACTGCTGGTCGTTATTGCGATTATCGGGATTTTGATCGGGATGCTGCTGCCGGCAGTACAACAGGTGCGTGAGGCTGCCAGACGAATTAATTGTGGCAACAATTTGCGTCAAATTTCGCTCGCGTTGTTAAGCTACGAAAATGGACACAAGGAGTTTCCTCCTGGTCACATCGTGAACCCCGAATGGCCGTTTATTCAATTCGAGCTCGAACCTCCCCCTGGCGGTCTTGACCTGGCCAGCGAGCCCGATCCTAGACTTGCTCAGCCTAATCGAGGGCGCTTCTGGAGTTGGATGTTGCGCGTCGCTCCCTTTATGGAGATGGACGGCGTTTACAACGAAGTTGACTTTAAGGAATCGCCATGGTGGCAGTTTCGAGAAGATGGAACGCCGATTAACGGGATAAGTGTGACTGGATACGTCTGTCCTTCGGAAACTCGCGGGATGGCGGTTTGGACTGCCCCCAATGGCAACGAGGCAGCAATTACTTCCTATCTTGGAGTCAGTGGCCGGGACAGCTACAAAGAAACTGGCGGCCAAGATGGAATTATCTACTGCAATTCCAGCACGAGGATTGCTGAGATCCGTGATGGCACTTCAAACACGTTGATGGTCGGAGAACGCACCCCATCTGAAAATTTAAGGTACGGTTGGCAATGGGCTGGCGCCGGAGATAATAATCTTGGTGAAACCGATGTGGTTCTGGGAGTTCATGAACGCATTGCTGTTCCCAGAGGCGCCGATCCAAACAACTCGGAAACTGATTTCTTCCGGCCCGGAGTAAACGATGATCCCTCCAACTTGCACCGTTTTCACCATTGGAGCTTCCATCCTGGTGGCGGAATGTGGGCGTTAGCTGACGGAAGCGTTCATTTCTATTCTCATTCAATCGATCGTGGCAACAATGGTAGCAATGGGTTTGAGCCGACGTTGTTAGAGAAGCTCGCAACACGCAACGGTGGAGAAGTGGTTAAACCGGTTCAGCAGTAGACATGGTTCTTTCTTAGTATTTGGTTTTCCAATTTGTCAAAATGAAAATGCGTGTGCTTCAGCGACATATTTTCCTCAGTTGGGCAATTTCAACGATTCTGTTTTTGATGTTGTTGGTTTCTCTGATTGCGGTGTCAGGATGCGGTCTCGGTGATCCGGAGGCGGAGCTTGATCGGGTTCCCAATGTTCCACCGTCAACTCGTGGTGCAGAAGGAGGGGCGGTTTTTGATCCGACAGGTCGTTAAGCTTTTGAATCCAGTTTGCATACGATTTGGAAGGGCCGATACTCGACAGAGCTGGATCGACAATCGCACGCGCCCGTCATGAAAGAGACCTGTGACCACATCTAAGGCAATCATTCAAAGCTTATTGATGAGCCCATTATTGGTCGGCGACTTGCCGAATGCTCCTCGATTTAACCGCCAGTCCTTGGTCGCTCCTGAGCAGTGCGTTGAGTTGAATTTGGAACAGAAACTTGGGCACCTCTACGAAGATGCGTTTGCGGCGTTACTGGCATCGTCGCCGGATGTTGAATTGTTGGAGCGCAATCTACAGGTCCAGCGAAACCGTCATTCGACGGCCGGCGAGTTGGATTTTTTGGTTCGGGAGCTCAACGGTCGACTTACGCATCTTGAAATCGCCGCGAAGTTTTATTTAGCAGTAAAATCGGATAACGGAATTTACTTCCCCGGCCCGGATTCGCGCGATAACTACGACAAGAAAATCCAGCGTTTGTTGTCACATCAACTGACTTTGACACAGCGACACAAAAGAGATCTGCCGCCGGACTACCGCGAAGCAGACATCATCGTGAAACAGCTGATCTATGGCTGTTTATTCGATCACATAACTGAAGTTCAGCCAAGCTTTCCTGAATTTAGTAATCCAGACTGCCGCCGCGGCAAATGGCTGCACCGACGGGAACTGGCGGACCATTTTCCATCTGACAGCCAGTTCCACCTCATTCCCAAACACCTTTGGCCGGTGCCCATCAAATTGCTGGAAGAGATACCGCTTGAACCATGGCGGCCTGAATCAACTCATGATCGTTGCCAAATGTTACGCATTAACGGCTATCTCTGTCCCTACTTTATTGCCCCGGACGAATATCCAAAGCAAGCCCAAGGTTAAACCCAGGGCGCTGGGGAGTAAGTTGGCCATTGATACACGAGGCTCAGGGAGAGGCGGGGGCGTGTTCGGTGCCGTGAAAATAGTTATGCCATTGCTGGACTGAATCCATCGGCATGGACATCAAAGTTTCGTGCGAGATTCCGTTTCCTTCCAAATCAGACGAGTGATCTCTCCACAAGTGAGTTCGCATATCACCCGGTCCCGAATATCCAACGTCCTTCAGTAGAATGCCAAATTGCAAGTCTGCGACAGGCAAGTGCGATGTGCCAGAAATGTCGGAAGTGTGAGGGATGAAATCGGGCTCAAGAGATTCTTGGAATATCGACATTTGCTGCGATGAATCAAACTCAACGATAATCTCAGAATGCGGTTGGGGGAATGCTTCGATGGGTGGATAGACTTCAATTGAATTTGAATCGAGCGCCCATCCTTGTTGTGGCGGGGGAAATGTTTGGGCATTCAAGGCGACTGCCTCTTGAGATTCTTCTGTTGGCTGGAATCCTGTAATTTCAATTACCTCCGCCGACGCGCTTTGAATGAAAATCCAATGACTGAGAAGAATTGCAAATAAGAACGCGCAGAACGTGGCAGATTTAGTGATTGTGAACATTGGGGGGACCATTAGGAAGGAGGAAAGGGCTGGTCATTTGCTTGTTAAATTTCAGTCGGTCTTTGTAAGAGTTTCCTTGAGCACGGTTTCACGAAAGTCATTCACACGCGCAGCAACTTAATGATTACGATGCCCAGAGGGAATTTGATTGCGACAGTTAGTGAAATAAATGGAAACGCCCTACCCACTTAAGTTTGGACAAGAAACGGAAAAGTACATCGTCAACAACCAGAACAGTCCGCGCAGTAGGTTGGAGCAACTGACACCAAACGAACTTGTGGCCAGACAGTGCTGTCCGACTACGGCTACGCCGCAGTTTCCGAACACTGTCTCAGAAAAATATAAACTCTCGCTCCAACTGGACGCAATTCAGGGGCAAGATCCCGCACAAAATCAGCGCCTGCGCGTCTCTGAGCGGTTAAAAGGCCGCACGCAGAGACGCAGAGCCGCGAAGGTCGGACATTCGCAACGGCGAATGAGGTAGGGAAGATCGTTCAATGATGATTGCGGTGTTACGATCCCTAATCGGGTCAAGCCGATTCCAATTTTCTCTCGAACTCAGATCTCCAGGCTTGGGATAATTGCGGTAACTCAAGCAATTTTCGAATCATGCTGACGTCTGGTTGCCTTTGATAAAACAATCGGTTTGCATCGGCGACTGAAAATCGAGACTCGGCAGCAGGGGCGACGGGAGTGACATCGATGGGCATCCCGCATTCGACCGTTCCTGTTCGGATCACGCGCAGATACCATCCCGTCTTCCCGGTGTCGATTGCTTGAGCGGCAAGCGTTTTGGCCTGCCAGCGTCGGGCGAGCTTCCAGCAGGGTTCCCGAGGCTGAGTGACCTCGAAGACCGCGGTTCCGATTTGCCATTGGTCTCCAATCGCCACAGATGATTCATTCAATCCGGCAACGGAGAAGTTCTCGCCAAACGCTCCGACAGCAAAGTCGGCTCGGTCGAGTTGCTTTTGCCAGAAGGGAAGGTGTTCGGTTGGATAGACGCAGATCGCTTTGTCCGGCCCGCCGTGATTCTTTCGGTCGGCCTGCCCATCGCCTTCTATCCCTTCGAGCCCCACGGTGATTTTACCAAGGACGGGCGTTTTGAAGATCGCCGACTGCCAAGGCTTGGAAGACAAGGGGAGTGACGGGTCGGCTGCCATGTCTTTAGGTTTGCCGATTTGAATCGATTCAAGTGTCTGCATGTTGGCATGCCGAAGGGTGGTTAACCGAATGGACCATGATGGCGGAAGTGCATGGGAATCGAACCCACCGATCACATGATTTCCATGCGACCCAGCGATTTTGAAGACCGTGGCCTGCACCAGCAGAGCAAGCACTTCCGTTATCATTTGGCAAGAATAAAGTCTATCTTAGGTTCTCAAATTTGCCTACGTCTTCGATGGTGAAAATTTGATCTCGGCAGAGCAAGGCTAATCACTGTGAATATTGCGGCCAAGGGATTCCGGAGCATCAAAATCACTGACATACTGATGTAAGATGCTGGTCGTAAAGTTCAAACAGCATCTCGCGGCAGTTATCACCAAACTCCTTGCTTAAACGTTGGTAGTGACTTTCGTATTGTTGGGTTCCCAAATGGTGAAGGATTTTACTGAACCGCATCTCGTCAAACGATGTTTCGAAGAACACAGGCAGCCCCAAAAGTCGACGGTGGGCAGTGACGAGCAAGCTGATCCTTTTGCGCCGGCAATCGGCGATCAGCAACTTTCGTTGCAGCCACGACAAACGTTCGATGCCATCAATGACGTACAGCGTACGCGCGTTGCCGTCGGAATTTCGGACATTGACGACGGATTGAGACGTGCCTTCCAACGGCTGACAGACTTGCACCTCGCGGATACCACGCACAATCAAGAACTCGATCGCAGCAAAACGCTGTTGGAGTTGGTCGGATAGATGCCGGACCAAGGTAGTTTTTCCTGAACCGTGCGGGCCAACGATTTGTCCCGTCCAAGATGCCGCCTCAGCGCGTTCGATGATCCGCTGGAAGTCAACCTCGTCGGAAAAGAAATAGGGGATCTCGCCGGGCGCGACGTTTCGTGTGGCGAAAGGATTGTTGAGCGCTGACTTTACAGCTGATCTCTTTCGTGTTTGTTTTCCGCGGGCGGCTCTTTTGCCAACGGACGTGGCAGGTGTTGGGCTTTGCCGCCCTCCGGTTTCTATCTGTTTACGAAGCATCTACAGAAGCCTTCGAAGGGGCGTCGTCGGGTGCTATTTCACCGTCAATGGTTCCCGAATCCAATTTTTGGTTATCGGCCAACCTGTTTCCGCTGGTGTCGGGAACCTGTGCGTTTCCAAGAATAAAATCGAGGTCTTGATTGAGCTCTAATTCATCACCATAGAACATGCGGACCCGAACGCACCAACGGATTTGAATTATCATTCCAGGGTAGGACAGCGGGCTGTTGGGCAATACGGTGCTCACCCGATGAGGGCGCACAAGCATGGACGGGTTGATGGCATCTTTGCTGATGCGTTGGAAGAAATGGACGCCGATGTCTTCGCTGCCTTTGCCGCCAGCGATCCAGACGACGGAAGTTTCGATGGCGTGTATCGCAAGTCCTTCTACGGCGCGGAGGCGGTATTCGCACATCAAGAAGTCGCCGGGCGCAAACTGACGTCGATCTTCGGCCAGTTCGATTTCAATGCGCGGCGGTTTTATACTCGGAGGGCTGGCCGCGTTTCGATGGCGGTGCGAGGATATACCGAAAGCCGAAATTCCCGATTGAGAGTCGGCCATTTTTTTGCTTCGGCTTGAACGATTATTTTCCATTGAATTCTGTTGTTGGCAGATTTAAAACTGTGAATCGCCTGGTCGGGTATCTCTAGGTCGAACTCAGCTTCGAAGGGGTGCTCGGGCGAAACATCGACAGAACGCTTGCGAAACAGGCGGTGCCTGAAAACATCGCGCCGTTCGGTGCGAATGTCAGTGCCTTCATCATAGGTTGCTTCCTCCTGGCAAATCAACCAAACGGTAAGCACTTTGAGCCGAATGCGTCCTGGCTGAAACAGCCGCATGTTGCACTTCGAATTGGGAAACAGGGGGTATTGAGATATTTCGATCGAAGAGGGCCCAATGCCCGTTAATTTTAACAGCTGGCGGAAGAAGCGATAGAGAAACCATGCCGCGGCTAAACAGATAATTGGCAAAAACACGACTGCCAGACTGCGTTGGTTTGCGGATGAACCCGATTCAATTGCGGTGGGAACCAAGATCGAAGCAATGACGACTAAAGAAACGCTCATCGCCGCCGAAGAAATAAGACTCCAAAGATTTCGTCGCGAACAGCGTAAGCGATACGGCAACACCGTACCCTGTAGCGGCGCCTCAACGGGAACCGTCGGAAGATCTTCACGGCGATGGCGGAATTCGTTAAGCAGCTCTATTTCACCAGCGCGGTTAACGAGTGCTTCGCGGCGCTCGCGCGAGACGCCGACTTTCCAAAGCAGGCTGATGATGAAGTAGCTTCCCGCGGTGATCAAAAGAAGCGCCAGGATAATTCGAAGTGAAAGATAACCTACGGAAATATACAGTTGGTGGGGCGTCGAGTAGAGAGCCGTTAACGTGATGGTTACAGCCAATAGAATTACACCCAGCAAGACCAAGATGCCAGCCAGGACCGCTTCTGCGATCGCCGGACGCCGCCCGTGGGGACGCTTGGTTGGAAAAAACGATTTCTGTTTTTTTGACAAAGTGAAACTATTTGCAACTTAGGTAGAGAACGTTCGGCAGCACAACTCTATATTCACAAGCAAGGCGCGATTAAGATTTGTTTTCTCATTGTCGCATAAAATTCGAAAACCTCCAGTGAAGCGTCTGTCGTGAAGCCATCCTCGCCCACCCCAAGAAAAAGCCTTCAGTTTCGTGTTGTTAAAGTTGGCGGAAGCCTTTTTAGGATGCCTCAACTGAAAAATCGGTTGCTGGACTGGTCCGAATCGGTGGTGGGAGGGCGTTGCGTGGACGTATGGATTGCTGGCGGCGGCAGTTTCGTAGATGAAGTGAGAAACTGGCAAACCTTACACGGTCTCGATGAAGAAACCGCTCATCGCATCAGCATTGGATTGATGTCCCAAACTGCGGAGATATTTCAGAGCATGTTCTTAGATTGGCCATTGCTAGTGAATGTCCAACAGTTAGATACAGTCGACCCAGTCGCGACACCTAATGTCGTTTTTAACTGTCAACACTGGGCGCTCAACAACACGGCATTGGAAAGTTCTTGGGAAACGACCAGCGATTCGATTTCATTGCGGCTAGCCGCCGAGATCGGAGCTAGCCATCTGTTTCTGTTGAAATCAAGAACGCCGCAATCTGGCCAAGTCAGCGATGCAATTGAAGATGGTTTGATTGACAAAAACTTTATCTCGGGCCGCAACAACCAATCGCAACCGAAAACCTCAATCACCAACCTAAGGGAATCAAACAAAATCGTCGAACTGACTTGGTGAAGAAGTCTGAATATTCTTTGCGAGGACCTTGGTGTCGGCGATTTTGTAGAAGCTCGCTTGAGGAAATGTTGTGAACCCACAAGACCGCAGCGTTAGGCAAAAGGTCCCTTTTTTCAGTCGAATTGTCTGGAAATTGTCAACAGTTCGTTGTTTGATGATTGGCAAGGCTCGTGAATCTATAAAAAAATCTGCCATTATTGGTTTTTTCTTGACACGAAATGACGTTCTCTCCCGTCCTTCTTGATAGAGCTACTTTTATGGACAAAACGACGGTGCGAGGCCACTTCGCCTCCGCATGTATGTTGGACTATTTGGCGTCTGTCAAAAATACGTTTTCATCATTCAGTTGCGTTAATAATTATTAGCATGCTTAATTGCTGCGAAGTTAGAACTCTCTTGCTCGCACCAGACGACTTTTGATCTTCATTTTTCTCTCCAACCTTCCCTTAATTACACGTACCCACAAGAACCGGCAAAAAGGAAAATTGAATTTATAGGCCCAATATGTCTTGGTCGAAATCAGAGTTAAAAAGATCGTATGCGTGTAATCCAGAGCTGATAAAATACCTGCGCGGTCGAAAAAAGTGGTCGCAAAAGCAATTGGCGAAGGAGTCAGGTTACTGCGAACGATTGATCTGCAAGGCGGAATCTGGCGGAAGTATTGCTTCGGCCACGATCGAAGTCTTGGCAAAAACACTCAGCTCCAAGGATATGAAAGTATATCCTGAGGATATTATTAGTGATCCAATCGCGCTGGCGAAGAAATTCATCGAAGCCGTTCATACGTTGCAACGCGATTTGGTCAAGGGCATTGCTCATTTCACCGATCCCAGCGGTGAGTTTAAGTTCGTCCAGTGTGCCAAAGGTGACTATCCGGGAACTTATCGAGGCATTGCTGCTCTAAACGAAGCAGCCGGGAAGTTTTTTGAAGCACAAAGTTTTGTGGAAGGTCAAGATTATAAATCTAACTATCAATACTACGGTGAAGGCAACGAAGTCGTCGCTTGGGGTACTTCTACCATCCGTGTAGTCGAAACGGGTGAGCTGATCGACATTGATATCACTCTGAGGTTATTCTTTGAAAAGGGAAGGCTTCATCGGATCGAAGATCGCAGCATAGTTCTGATCGATGATCACGCGAAAATCCTCCAAAAAGTCGATTGAGCGTTAACTTTACCGGCTGCCGATCGCTTGGACCCATTGGCCGGGGTGAGTGTCGTGCGACTGATTAAAAGATTGAAATCAGTTTTTCAATGTCATCCGTCCCGCGTTTACGGCCTTCGACCTCGGTCGGCAACTTTTTGATTGTCTCAATATGTTCTGCCGATAACAACCGTCGATGCCGATCAAGAACGTTGAGTGCTCGCACTGATGTTATATAGTCTGTGTTTCGTGCGTCGCCGCTTCGAAGCAATTGTTCGATCAATTTTCTTTGGTCGCCTTTTTCTAACGCCAGCAGGCAGTCGGCTGCATCCACCGCAACGAAAGATTTCTGTTGGGACAAACGTTCCGCCGCCGCGATGGCTTCCGCGTCATCGCTTAGCCGCTGTTTCCTTAGTCGCAATCCAGCGAGCGCCCAGGCTTGTTCGCCGAGGCTTCCGTTCTGCAATAGCGCTATAACCTTCTTGTCGCTGGTGGCATCGTTCGCCCGAATCGCAGCTAACTGTGCCGCTTCGAAAGTAGCTGGTAGCATTTCCTGCAGCTTTCCGATCGACGTCTTTGCACCTTTGAGGCCTACTACCATGGGCTCGGGGAAGAAACTCAAGTCTTGGATTCTCATCGTTTGCTGTCTGTGTGCTTCCCTAAACATTGCGATCTGTTCTGACATTTCGGGGGCGTCGATCAGATTGTTTATTGCCCAAGGGTCGGTTGCAAGATCGTAGATTTCTTCGCAGCGCTTGGGTTTCCAGAACTGGCTTTGAACATCGTTTGTAACGCCCGATTCAAACAGTTCCATCCATTTTACAGTGCTTGGCGTTTTTCTTTGGTAGATCAACTTCTGACCCGCAGGTAGGTGAGGCAGGTAGTTGACCGTGTATTGAAAGCGCTGCCCCCGGATGCAATGGCTGAGGTCGATTCGTTCGTCCATACGTTCGCGGAAGCCATAGAGAAGTTCTGGTGCCGGAGTTTGGTACTTGCCAAACCAAGCGTTGCCTTGCATCGAATCATGAGGCTTAATACCGACCAGACTTAGCACTGTCGGGGCAAGATCGACAAAGCTGACCAAGCGATCTGAAACGCCGCCGGGAAAAAAGTTGCTGTTGTCTTTGTTTCGAAGGGCCGATGGCAAGTGCACCAACATGGCGACGCGATAACCCGTATCGCCAGCGTAGCGTTTGAACCTTGGCATGCCTGACCCGTGATCGCCGTAAAAGAACACGATTGTGTTGTCATCCAAACCTTCCTGCTTCAGTTCGTTCAACTTTTGTTTGAACCAGCGATCCATTTCTACAATATTGTCATAGTATTGCCCAAGGTCGGTTCGGATTTCAGGTGCGTCGGGCCAGAAGGGTGGTAGGGTAAGGCTGGAAGGATCTGTTACCGCCGTGTGAGGTCGTTTGCGAATTTTGCTTTCGTGAGTTTTGGTATAGTTGAACACGGCAAAGAAAGGCTGTCCCGGTGCTCGGTTTTTATAGTGAGCCTTATTGCTTGATTCGTCCCAAATTGCATCGGCCCCTTGTGCTCTTTTTCCGTTGGCCGGGATATAGTTATAGTCCTCTTTACTATTGTTGGTGCAGTAGTATCCCGCGCGTCGCAATATCGTAGGAAACATGACTCGGTTCTGCGGCAGGGGAACTTCAGATCGCATGTTGCCTGCGGCTCCCGAACACGCATAGGCACCCGTGATGATCGTCGTTCGCGCGGGGGCACAAACAGGGTAGTTTGACCAAGCGGTTTTGTACCTCATCGCAGATTTGGCGAACTGGTCAATGGACGGCGTGTTTGCAATCGCATCACCATAGCATCCCAATTCCGGTCCGATATCCTCAGCCGTCAACCAGAGAATGTTGGGCCGATTTTCATCAGCCTGGCAAACGCCGATTCCAAATGCCATCACTAAAAGCACGGAAATTGCCGCTAAAGCGCAAGCGATCGTGTTTTTGCCGGGTTCCGATTGCTTCAAAATCGTATTAACAGGCAGCTTATAAGTAGTGTTTTGGATGTTGAGCATGATCGGTTTCTTTGGCAACTAACAATTTGGTGAGATTGAGTCCGTGTTAAAAGCGCAACAGTTCGCTAAGATTGAGTCTTAAGTTTATGCGATTGTAATATTTTGAATGGGCCAAATCGATGGTGTTCCGAACTTCGACTTTCAGCTTCTTTTTGATGATCTTTGCAATTTCGATTGATAGTTCTTCTACGGTCGCTCAAGATGCCCCGCCCACTACTTCGCGGGCGGCCGAACTGTTGGTAGATGTGCAATGGCTGTCGGAAAATAATGACTCCGAAAAAGTCCGTTTGATCAGTTTGGGGCAGACAGCCGAACAATACCGTCGGGGCCACATTCCGAACGCAGTTTTTGTGGATTGGAAAACCCAAATTTCCGACCCGGGCCGGAAGGATCTGTTTAATCTACCGCCAAAGGAGAATTTCGAAAAATTGCTTTCAAGCCTGGGGGTCACGCCGGAGATGACGGTCGTAATTTCTGATAATCGCAGCAATCGAATCAGTACACGGCTTTTTTGGACCATGAAGGTTTACGGCCACACCAATATCAAAATTCTCGACGGCGGCTTGCAGGCTTGGCTGCGGTCAGAAAGGAAATTGACGAAAGCAATTATTTCGGTGGTGCCAACGGCCTACAAAGTTGCGGTCGATTCCAAGGATGGGGTTGCTGAGAATTTGGTGGATACGCCAACGGTACAAAATTCGATCTCTAAAGATGTAGTCCTGCTAGATGGACGCCCCACACCACAATACACCGGAGCCGAACCTGGAGTTGCATTTCATACCAACAAACCGCATAAAAGAGTCGGCCATATTAAATCGGCGATCAACGTGCCTTGGAAAGAAAACTTCACCAAGGACGGGAAGTTCAAATCTGTTGAAGCTCTGCGAGCGCTTTACGCGAAAGCGGGCGTAACGTCTGATCAGCAAATTGTAACTTACTGCAATGAAGGTCTGCACGCGGCTCCCGCTTGGTTCGTTCTAAAAGAACTGCTTGGATTTCCACACGTAAAGGTTTACGACGATTCGATGGGTGTGTGGGCGAACCGATTCGATACGCCGATGGAGCAGACCGAAGCGCTGTTGGACTAGAAGCAAATTGGTTCGACGCCGTCGCCATCCAAAGACGTTAACGCCATTTACCGTAGAATGAATTGTGCTAGGGTACCGCGTCAATGCCGGCAACCCATTGGCTGATTCGCCAATCCATCCAATAACGATCTGGATCGCGGATGCCCCGACTTAGAAACCCCAAATGTCCGCCGGTGCGCGTGGAGACCATGTCCACGTAGTTGGAAACCGGCGTGTTGGCCAACATGTCAAACGGAACCACAGGATCGTCTCGACTGGTGAGAATGATGGTGGGAATCTTGACTTCGGACAGAAATCGCGCCGAGCTACACTTCTCGTAATATTCGGCCGCATCCCTGAAGCCCCAAATCGGTGCTGTGAACTTGTCATCAAACTCTAAAAGGCGAGTCGGGATCGGGTTGATGCCCGTGTCCACAAGATCTGCGACATGCTTCCGTCGATAAGCGAGCGTCCGATTCAACTTGGCCATCATGTAACGCTCGTACACGCGATTACCCAACCTGCGGAGATTCCGCATCGTATAGTTGAGATCAATTGGTGGCGATACCGCGATCGCCGAATCAACATGTCGAGGAAACTCTGATCCCCACTGGCCAATCGTTTTCAAAACAATGTTACCTCCGATGGAAAAACCGATGAGGCTGATTTTTGATAGTGGAGATAGGCGATGGACGTGGTCGATCACCGATTGCAGATCAGGACTGCAACCGCCGTTAATGTGAGAGCGCGATATCAAAGTGCTGTCGCCAAATCCTCGGAGGTCGACGCGTATCGTTCGAATTCCGTTTCGACGAAGCTTGTCCGAAACGCGCACCATGTACGGCGAAGAGTGATCGCTGAGCAGACCATGTATTTGGATAGCGATTCGATCGCCGGTGATCCACTTTTTGGGCCGGTCGTCGTGAATCACCAGACGGTCTCCGTCAAACAAATTGACGATGCGTTTGACGGCGGTGTGATTTGACTGCCGGCCTCCAAGTAACAGCGCGGCGACCGTCTGAGACATGCCGGTCGTGAGCAATGGGTTGGGGCGAAAAGGTGGGTATTCAGCGACTAACAAGTGGAAGGACTTAGATGACAGTAGGTAGGTGCAAAAAATCTCAGGCGTGATTTTATTGCATCAACGCTGACTTTTGAACGGCTAAACTGAAATCGCCCTTCGATCAAGCATTTCTCGCTTTTCCGGAAGATTTTTGCTTGGACGATTCGATTAGTAGCGTCCTGTCTCCCAAGCACGAGCCATCCTAGCGGCGGGATCTGGAACTGGCCTCGCGAATGGCGCTGTCCCAGGAACCACAGCCGCAGGGGCAAATTTTCTCGGAAATGCGTTTGGTGGCAAAGGTGCAAAAATCGTATTTTCAGGAAACAATTCAGGCAACTCTTTGAACTCGATTGCATCGTCGATTGTGAGCTGTTGTTTTTGTTGATCATCGAGTCTTGCCGCGAGTTCGAGGAACTGTGATTCGTACCGAAGATGAGGATCTTCATGGCCCGGAACGATCGGAGATTCGGAAACTGCGACACTCACTTTTTCGAATAATCTAACTGGTTGTTTCGCCGTCGAGGCAAGACTCGCGGGACGGGGTTGACTGCCCCATGCTTTTTGATCATCCAGTTTACGCTGGTAGCGAGACGAGACCATTTGGGAAACCACTTGATTTCGTTCCGCACCCGTTGCAAATTTATCTGGTAGGGTCGAGTAAGACGTGCTTTCGACTTCGATCGAGTTGAAGGCGGGCAGCGCAGGCAGAAGTCGGTGAGACAGTTGACTCCTATCGACCGGCACTGTAACCATTGGGGGTTGCAATTTTTGTTTTTGCTGACGGGTCTGCTGATTGTTGATTGATACACTCTTTGTGGCACCGAAGACGACCACAGCGATCACGATTGCGAAACCGATCATCTTCGCTGTAACTGAACTTTTTTGTTTTGCTGGCATTTCAATCGCACCTTTTGGTGAAATGTTCCCTTTGGACGACCGCGCATTGCTCGCGCGGCAGATTCACATTAAACGTTATCCACTTTAGGTATCGGGCGGAGATTAGGGGCCGGGTGATTGGTGATGGTAAAATAACGGATACGGATAATGCCGAACGTGGCCAGTTTTGGTAGACTTTGATGGTCGGGTTGCTTTTAACTCTTGTTTTGAACACTATTATTAAGCGTTTGTGCGGCAGCGAATATCTAAATGGAAACTAATCGTAGACTTCAAATCTCGTTTTTCGTGTTTTGGCTGGCCATTGTTTTACTCCCAATGGTCAGCCCGGCTTCAGCTCAGGAAGCGGAATCAGCTGAACTAGTAGATATTATTTCTGAAGTCGTCGTTGGAGACCTCAATGATCCCACGGACTTTTCGGTTACCCCAGATGGCGACGTTGTTTTCATCGCAGAAAGGGGGGCTGGGCAGATCCGTCGTGTGCGAGGTAACGCGAGTGACGTTGTGGTCAACCAAATTGAGTCCGGTGATGAATCTGCTGGGTCCATCGCTGTACATGCAATCAATAAGCACCGGATCCTGGTCGGCGTGTCTGGTTTTTCATCTGCCCAACATGCACTCTGCCTATTTGACGTTTCTTCCGACGAATTGCCGCTTGATTTCGTTGGCCAACCGGTGAAGCATTCAAGGAGCTATGAACGTTCTCTAAAACGGCTCGAATCATTCAGCGTTTTGCGTTTGTTCGGCGAGCAAAGGGGACTAGCCATGGTTTGTAGATTTGGCGAAGCTCCTTCTACTTTGTGCGACATTCATTTTAAGCAAGGAAACCTTGAGAGATTAGCGGAACACAATTTTGAAACAAATTTTGCGAAGCTATCAACATTGGCGGTGGATCAGATGGGCGGCTATTTGGTGGCACTGACCCAAGAAAAGCCAACAAAGATCGTGTTTTATCGAGCCGGAAGATCGCTGATTCAATCATTTTCGATTGAACTTGAGAACATTGTATCGATGAGTTTCTCACCGACCCACAATCGATTGTTTGCGCTCGTTAATAATGGTAGGGCTGCCAACGGTTCCGGCGGTGATGGTATCTACGAAATTCTGACCAATGGCGATGCTTGCAAAAGTCGATTTGTGATCGCTATAGAACGTCCGGAAAAGTTAAAGTTTGACGCACAGGGAAACGGTTGGGTGCTGTGTCGATCAGAGGCCGATAGTGGTCGTGGTCTTTTGAAAAAGATCAATAACCTTGATGTGAGTCCAGCCATCGTGCCAGCGCAGGAGCAAGATTCAAATGAAGATTAAACATTCCGCCTGCCTTTGGTGTTATGAGGGTTTTACGATTGAACAACTCTGTGCCCAAGGCAAGGCGGTCGGATTGGACGCCGTTGATTTGTTGACGCCGGAGGAAATGAAGGTGGCCGCTGGATTTGGTCTGGCCTGCCCGATGTCGACGTTCCCGGTTACTGAGTTGGCAAACGGAAAAGTTGTGGGCTGTATTGAAGCGGCTTTCAATCGCGTGGAACATCATGAAGCCCTACTTCCGCTTTACACGGGATTCTTAAGGGAAGTGAAGGACGCCGGTGGCGATAACGTGATTTGTTTTTCTGGAAACCGAGAAGGGCTCAGCGATCGCGACGGCCTAAACAACTGCGCCAAAGGAATATCGCAACTATTGCCTCTGCTGGAAGAACTGGACATGACGCTGACGATGGAGTTGTTGAACAGTCGCGTTGACCATCCGGATTACATGTGTGACAGGACGCAGTGGGGTGTCGATTTGTGTGATAAGATTGGGTCGGATCGCTTTAAGCTGCTGTATGATGTCTACCACATGCAAATCATGGAGGGAGATATCATTTCGACCATTGGAAGTTTTCACAAATATATCAGTCACTATCACACCGGAGGCTGTCCCGGCAGAAACGAAATCGATGAAAGCCAGGAGCTTTATTATCCGGCGATCATGGACGCGATTTTAGAAACGGGATACCAAGGCTACGTGGCTCAAGAGTTTATCCCCAAGGCTGCCGATCCCATCAGTTCACTTGCGACAGCAATACGTACCTGTACCCGGTAGAATTTGGTGCAGGCCAGTTTCGAATCGAACAAAAACTGTGATCGAAACTTAAAATACCCGCATTGTCCCACAGCATACGCAGCGCGATGGGCGAATGATCAAGATCAGCCCCAACGAGGCGATCAAGAGAAATCCAAAAACAAAGGGCCCGAAACGAGCCGGTTTGTGGATGTCATCGCGCCAGCAGCTTCGGCATCTCTTAATGGCACCGCTGTTGGAGTGTGAAAGAACATCTTGCGACATGACGTCCGCGTCCTATTTTTAAATCAAAGAGAAGAAAGATCAGCAGTGTAAAAGTGGGCTGTTCAACGTTCGCTTCGCTCTATTTCAGAAATTCATCTGAGCATTGCTACTAATGTCCGTTATCGGACCGTCAAAACTAAAATTTCAATACAATCTACGGATGCGTTAAGGCTTCGGCGATCGTTAAAGTCGACGCTCTTTCCGCAGTTTCGACAGGCAACCGCGAAAGGGTAGCCCACTATTAGGGCTCAAGAGGCTGGTACATCCAATTTTCCCTGAGATTTCTCCCACGGATTTGCTCAAAGCAATCGGATGGCCTCAAAACACGAATATTAGGAATTTGGCTGGCATTAATCGGCCTTTAGAGAGGCGGAGCCGAACATTGGTGCCGCACAGGCCTGAAAATTTAGATGTGCTCGACAGAGCAAATAATCGCGCAATTGCGTTGCTGAGCCAATTTAACGCAGGCAATAACCGTTTATAATCCAACTAATGAACAGTTGGTCGATGGTTACCGCTGTGTTTCACGTTAAGTTGTGGTTAAAACGATTACAGACTCGAATTCAATGCCCAGATTATTTTCGTCGAAAACTATTAGTGAAGCTCCGCGTCTGGGCGCTCTGTGAAGTTTTGCCACCTGTGATTCGCATCCTATTGAAACGATGCTGGAGAACCAAGTTAAGTGAGAGATACATCAAGCCTCCTGTCTCCCTTCTCACCACCGGACACGAATTTCGTTGAACGAATTCGTTACTGGGCCGTCGCGACGCCTGATACCGTGGCGTTTCGGTACCTTGAGGGTGACGAAGAAACAGATGCCGTAACCTTCGCGGAAATCGATACGCAAGCTCGCGCGATCGCGGCTCGATTAGTATCGATGGGATTCGCAGGCCAGCGCGCCCTAATGTTGTATCCACCTGGCTTGGATTTTATTCGCGCCTTCTTCGGTTGCCATTACGCAGGGGTTATTCCCGTACCTGCCTACCCGCCCAAACGCAATCGAAACATGGGGCGCATCAATTCGATCTCAGAAAACTGTCAAGCTTCGGTCGCGCTAAGCGTTGAAGCGGTTGCGTCAAAGACCGCTGGGAAGCTTGAAGACGCGCCCGACCTTAGACGCATTCCTTGGGTTGCC
>CALDEW010000225.1 GCA_937942355.1 uncultured Pirellulaceae bacterium
CCAAGAGTTTGGATGTGATAGTTGCGGCGGAATGCTTTGTGAATCGTATCACGGATCAAGTACTGCAATCGACCTTTCACGCTTCGTACAATGTTTGAAGGAGATTTTTCCGGCTGGGTGCTTATCAGAAATTGGATAACGTTTGCATCTCGCGCCGAGCAATTGAGAATTCGTACGCCGTCGGGCTCAGTTGCAGATTTAAAACCGTTCAGCCAGGTGCTTGTTTTTGGAAAGGCAACCTTACCAAACAAGGAGAGAGACCAATTCAGCTGGTAGGCAGCGCGAGTGTTGTGCGCAGTATAAATGGGTTCCATGTCGTATCGCCGAGGGTTCGATTCGCCGATTCCGCCGGGATAAACCCGAAACGGAGATCCAAGATCAGAATATGCATATTAGTCTATGTAGCTTCCACTTGTGTGCTCCGCCGGGGCAAGCCCGAACGGAAGCAGCGCTATGCAGCGCGACACCTGACTCTGTGTGGAATTGAGATTAGTCGCGCACCAGCCAACGGGATACGCTTCTCCTACGCAGGGTATCTACTCGCTGGGTTCGATCTGCGCTTCCAGCGCTGATTTGTAGAACTTTAATAGGTCGCCCCTCAGCTTTTTCAGCGACGGTTCATGAACGTACATCATGTGGCCGCCCTCATAATATTCCGTCGTAAAATTACGACGCAGCTCGGGGGTCAAATTCAGATGGTCTCGTGTATGCTCAAGCGCGAACCCGGGAGTTGCTAAATCGTAATAACCACACGCCGCAAAGACTTTCAGGTAAGGATTGTCCCGCATCGACGTTCGCAGAGTGCTCGATGCACTAACGTACCGATTCGTAAAATCACTGTAGTCCCAGGGATGAACGTTTCGGGTTAGTATTTCGTAGACGCGGTCTTCCTTGACTTCCAACACATCTCGCAAATACTGATTCATTGCCGATGTGAAAGGCCCAAAAAACACGGCCGCGCTGGGGTCGTGTTCGGCCGAGCTTCCAACGTGATCGGAATCAACTCCGGAGTAACGACTATCGAAACGGCCAACAACACGTTTGCGAGAACGTAACAGCTCTTTTCCAAACTGCCCCATGCTGACGCGCAAATTCGCAAAGTCCAAATACTCGGCCGACAGACCAGTCAACTTCGACATCTCCGATACGACTTCAGCACGTTGCTCCTTGGACAATGCGTCCCCCAGCAACAAGGCTTGTGTGTAAGGCCCACGCGCAAACGTTTGAGCTCTGGCGAAAATTTCGTCGACCGGAAGTCCCTGCATTTCATCGGAAAGGGCTTTGTGATACCAAGCCGTTGTTGCAAAGCTTGGTAGAAACAACGAGTAAGCCAGATCATTCCCTTGCGCGGTACGAAGTGTCTGAAAATCGACGACCGCCGATACTAAAACGATCCCGTTCAAATACATGCGGTAACGTTTCTGGAGTTCGCCGCTGAGCCCAGCCGCTCGTAGACCGCCATAGCTTTCTCCAATCAGAAACTTGGGCGATCCCCAGCGTCCGTACTTGGTTGTGTAGTCATGAATAAAATGACCGATGCTGCGGAGGTCTTCGTCGTAGCCATGAAACTGTTGCTTCTTTTCGCCTTCGGCGGGACGACTGAAACCGGTGCTTACCGGATCAATGAAAACAAGATCGGTCGTATCGAGCAACGAATAAGGGTTTTCGATCAACTGATGGGGCGGTCTGAGCGGCTGCGGATCGTCGTTCATTTTGACCCGCTGCGGCCCAAGCATCCCCAAATGCAACCACACCGATGACGACCCCGGGCCACCGTTAAAGCAAAAGGTAACCGGTCGCTCATTTGCATCCGCGGAATCCTTCGTATAAGCGACAAAGAAAATATTTGCCTTATCCTTGCCCGCATCGTTCTTCATTAACAGTTTGCCGGCGGTAGCCGTATAGGCAATCGTGGCTCCGTCAATCGTCGCTTCGTGCTGGGTCACCGACAGCGGCGGCGTTTCTGTATCTTTGCCTTTCTTCTTATTCTTGTCGTCGCTTTTTTCCGTTTTGTCAGCAGCCTTCTCCAAAGGCCGTGCTTGGGCAACATCCACAAGCGCGTTTGATGCAACGAGCAACACAACCGCGACAAACATCATTAACCAAGATTGAAAATACTCAGTGCGCTGCATGGAACCATCCCAAATAAAAAAGAACAATCGAATCACAATAGATACAGCATAATTCACGCTCAACGAAATCCCGCCCTGCTATTTCCAATGTCCAAACAATTCGACATTAAAATTCCTAGTCCAACGACGGGAGGAACTGCCTGTAACTAATTCGCCACTCGTTTATCTCGGGTCTGGAGCAGCTGAGCCGCGATACTGATCGCAATCTCACCGGTTTGATTGGTCCCGATCGGCAGACCCATGGGACAAATGAAACTCTGCGCTTTCTCGGACGCGATTCCATCGGCCTTTAGCTCACGGACCAGCGCCCCACGTTTGGATTTACTGCCGATCACACCCAAGTAAGCCGGCGTGATCCCCGCAAGAAACATCGTCGACAACACGGGCCGATCGGTCGAGTGTCCCATCGTCATGCACAGCACGTAGTCGTCATCCTTGATTTTTGCGGCCTCAACCGTGAGATCATCCGAGCAAATTTTTGTCAGCTGATGATGATCGTCCATCTTGTCCAGCCAGTCCGGTCGCGTGTCGATACAAGTCACGCGGCAGTCGAGCATCAACAGCACCTTCACCAGCGCTTGCGCGACATGCCCGGCACCGAAGATGACAATGTTCCAATCGTCTCGGTTATAGACTTCGAAGTACAGCTTCACCAAACCGCCGCACGTCATCCCAATATCGCGCTGCAGGTTCCAGTCAACGACCGTTCGGTTCTGCTGATCGTCGGCCAGCATCTCTTGCGCGAACTCAATAGCACGAAATTCGACTTTGCCTCCACCAACGGTCCCGTGCACCAACCCCTTGGAATCCACCAGCATTCGCGCTCCGGCGTCCTGCGGCGTACTGCCTTTGGATTCGACCATCGTAACAGCGACAAACGGCGCACCGGTTTGCGCCAGTTCAGATAACGCTTCAATGTAAGGCAGTGATGATGGCATAAAAACAATCGTAGTGGATTTTGTTAAAAATCCTTTTGCGGGGAATTAGTACGCAACCTCAAATGCTGCTGCAGGATCTTTAACAAGATCCACTACCACAAATACAACGTAGAATCTCTTCCCCAGTCGCAGGCAAACGCAAGTTCGGATCGACGTCACCCTCGACCTGCGACAGCGCTTGCTTCACCGCCGCCCAAACGGCTACCCCCAACAGCAACGGCGGTTCGCCAACGGCTTTGCTGCGACGAATGCAATGCAAGTTATCGTCGTTAGGAAAAAAATCACAATTGAAATCAATCGGTACGTCGGTGATGGCCGGAATCTTATAGGTCGTCGGCGAATGCGAAAGCAACCGCCCTGTTTCATCGTAAACCAGACACTCGGCCGTCACCCAACCCATCCCTTGCACAAACCCGCCGACCAGCTGCCCCATGTCGACGCCCGGATTGATTGAACGACCAATGTCCATCAACAGATCGACACGACTAACAGCCAAGTCACCGGTAAAGCGGTCGATCTTTACCTCGGCCACCGCCGCGCCTTGTGTGAAATAAAGAAACGGATTGCCGCGACCAGTCTCTCGATTGAAATCAACGCCGGGCGTCTTATAAAATCCGCGAGCCCCCAAATCAATGCGTTCTAGACGGGCCAATTGAGTTAGCTTTCCAAACGCGATCACCGCATCGGTCTGCCGCAAGTCACGTACAACCCCACCTTTGAATTCAATGTGCTCCGGCGATGGAATCAGCCCCTTTTCTGGCGATGCAAACAAACGCGCGGCAAACTCGGCCAACCGCTGCTTAATCTGGCGGCAACCATCAATCGCAGCCGCCCCGTTGAGATCGGTTCCGGCCGAAGCCGCCGTTGGAGAGGTGTTATTATTCTTCTCAGTCGACGTTGGCATCAGGATTACATCTAAATAGGGCACGCCAAGCTCACTGGCAACCAACTGACGAATTTTTGTGTTCAGTCCCTGGCCCATCTCCGTTCCGCCGGTGGATACCTGCACCGTTCCATCGGTGTAAACATTGACCAGCGCGTTGGCTTGGTTAAGAAACTTGGTCGTGAACGAAATCCC
>CALDEW010000226.1 GCA_937942355.1 uncultured Pirellulaceae bacterium
AAAGGCGGTCGTGAAAATGCCGCCTCGGCTGGAACCAATATTATGTCAGTTTATGACTGACATGCAAATGTCTTACCCAATTGTATGCCACGAACCGACTTTTTCCCCATTGTTAACTGTCCCCAAGATGCCAAGGGCACCCAGTTTAGGACGGAATACAGTGCAGAATTCGGATTGTCGCAGTTCATTTTTTTATGGTCAGGAATTGGCGCATAAAGAAACGCACGCCGAATGACGTACGTTTTAAATTCTCATCGCCCCCAAATGTCCTGTCCTATTTGACTCGTGTGCAGCCTTAAGACAGGTTGAGGATGAAAGCGCTTGTCAGATTTTGAATACTCAGGTGGGATGTTGACCGTTTAGAGTGACGTGAAGTTGTCAAAGTTAAACGCAACTCCCTGTTGAGGAAAAATTGCATAGAGCGTCTGAACCAAGTAACGGTTGACTTGTTCTGAAAGCCTCTGGATCGGTTGTGGCGGGATTAGAACAATGTCTGAATCCCGTAGCCAGATTTCGTCGGAAGGATGAGGCCGCTTGCCGAATAAGGCTCCTGCGAGGTCAAGTTTTGTCGCCATCAATTTGTAGTTTTGGTCGCGTCGGAACACGATGATCTGGCGAAGATTTCCACTGGAGTTGAATCCTCCGGCTAATGCAATCGCCTGCATCGCCGAAGTTGGCCCCGTCAGTTCAAATTGCCCCGGCTGATCTACTTCGCCAACAACGTAAATGAATCGTGGTGCTCGTTCGGTGAGAACGGGAGTGACTTCGATGCCGCGCAGACGATTCCTGTAACGCGCGTTGACTTCGCGGGCTACTTCTTTGAGCGTCAGCCCAATCGCTGGTACGCTGCCAATGAGCGGAAGTTGAATTGTTCCATCAGGTGACACAACCGCGAGTCGAGATTGACCACCCTGTCCGAATCGAGCATCGACCGAATCCAATAGATCACGAAGCGGAGTGTCGCCTTGAAGGACTTGCACGACCACAGATGGATTTTGGAAGTACTTTGCGTAACGATCGTTTAGTTCGCGTTGGAGGTCGCGAATTGTTTTACCCGCGACTCGGACCTGTCCGATCAGTGATAGCGAGATCGTTCCGTCACCGAGGATTGCGATATCGTCTTGATTGATGCTGTCGTCAATCGCTGACGAGATCGAGATCGTGTCGCCAACGTAAAAACGATAGGGCTCGGTCGAGCGTTCACGTGTGAGGATGAAAACGAATTCTAATTGGTCATCAACACGTAAGCGATATTCTGCAACATGAGGATGGCGATGCGGACCAATATACTCGCCATAGGCGAACGCTTCCCAAGGGATCATGTCGGCATTTCTCCAGCGCGGTTCTCCGGACCGGTCGCGCGCCGTGTTCTCATCTACGCCTGCGAAGAACTTCACGGGAGATGTTTTGTAGGGCTGTCGATTGCTTTTGTATTCCGTAGCTATCGGTGCCGTTGAATATCCGGCTTGAGTTGCGACACCTTCGGCACCACACCCGCAGCCAGTTGCCGTGCCACATGTGTTGCAAGACGCATAACCTTGGCACAATCGGATTTGGCTGTCCCGAATTACCTGTCCGTCGTTTTGAAAATCGCCACTGTCGGTAAAGATCGCATGGTTAGCCTGGGGTACCATCCCCTGCTTTTGGTCGGCGAATGTATGCGCCTTTGCCGTGATGGGAGCCTGATTACTGGCCGTCACGACGGTGCTGTTTTGCTGATCAATATGGGGCGAATCCGCAGCCTGATGGGGTTGATTGCCAATCTGGTCGGGGCCGCTGGTCGCGATGTAACTTACGCCACACGTGATCAAGGCAATGCAGCCTACTAACAGCGAGTTGGTTCGATTGATGTTCATAGTTTGGACTACTTCAATAATTCAGAATTAAAATCTGTCGGAAGAAAGCGTTGTAAGCAATTAGCGGATGCTGTTGAGAATCCGGCCGCCCAGCGACTTTAAGCTGGACGTGGCTGATTTGGTGTCTTCGGAATCTGGCAGTATCGCACTGGCTTGAGATACCGTGCGTTGTGCCAGTGGTGCGTTTTTGTTGAACTCTTCGGCTGGCGTCCAGCGAATTACCGAGATGGGCGCTTGAGAGGAACTCGTTTCGAATTCACGATTGGCCAATTGAGCCAACTGGTGCTCTCCCATCCGCTGATGAATCACTGAAAGGTTCTGCCACGCCTGCGGGAGTTGCTTGATCCGCAGGCTTTTCTTGAGCATGTGTTTCGCTTCGTCAAACCTGCCGCTGTTGGCATACAAGACCCCCAACTCATTGAGCGAACGAAAGTTTAATCCGTTTGCCGAAATGGCGGATTGGTGGTAGATCATTGATTTCGCGAGATCTAGTTTTGAGTCGTTGGATCCAGATTTTGCTTGCACTGAATGAAGTTTTCCCAAACAGTAGAGTGCCTCGGCAGCCACTACGTTCTGGCCGCCGCAACGACTCAATTGATGGCTGGCGTAGGCGAAGTATCGTTGTGCCGCTTCAATTGCCGTCATTCCTTTCGCCGACTCAGTCGAGATGACCTTTGTCGAATGCGTTTCTATTACGTTGGATACACTGAGCCCGATTTGCGCTTCGGTGTCGGTGACGATAAAATCCTGAGCCTCTTTGATGGCCATGATGCCATTTCGCAAGGCTTGTGTGTAAGCCGTTCCACCCACTTGTTGGTCGTGAGATTGAGCTAGAATTCGCAGGGAAGCATAAAACTCCTGACGAGCAGCGTAGGCTGCACCTCGTCGCGAAAGTGATTTTCCGTATTCAATGTTGTGAACTGCCTTCTGTGCATCAGCTTCCGAGATGCCGATTTTGATCGAAGGAGAACTGGCTTCATGGTTTTCCTCTGCTGCGACTACCGTTTGCATGGTTTTGTGATCAACAGAGGGGAGTATCGTTTGAACTGCCGACGCTGATGAAGGTGCGAAGTCGTCGATGACCGAAAGGTCATCAGCCGTATTTGCAAACTCAGATAGAACCATGGATTCGACCCTGGGCGGAGTAATATCCGTAGCGATCGCATCGGCAGAAGATGTTTCTAAAGATGGCGATTCCATCGGAGCGTCTGTTAGGAATGGGTTTTTCTTCCAATTTGAGTTCAGAAGATTTCCGCCCTCAGATTTTCCTGCTGGAGAAATAAGGTGGTTGTTGATGATTCGTCCTTGCCCGTTGTTGCTGATGCTGCTGAACGCCGGCAGCGCTGTCGAAACTCGTTCGGTGATCACAGGAGTTTCTATGACAGGGGCTTCTATGGCAGGAGCTTCTGTCACAAGCATTTCTTGCTGGATTTCAGAAGGGTCAAAGCCAGCCGTGTCGAACGATTCAGCGATCGCTGTTTCTTCGTTGACCGTTAGCGGAAATTCTTCCGAATCTTCGAAGCCCAGGTTGTAGTACGACTCTTCGTCAGCAGCAGGTACCTCAGGCATCTCTATTGCTGGAGGCGTGTTTACAAAATTGGCTGCGATATCCACGGCGGCTTCGATGCTGTCTGCGGGGATTTCGATTGGCATTGCGGCCGCGATGTTGTCCAACGAAATCGGTGGCTCAGAAACCAGCGGGTCTTTAACGATATCGCTTGGGTACTGCGCTACTTCTGCCAGTGGGGCAGAAGGTTGGTAGTCCTTCAATGCTTCGAACGGACTCGAATTGGCAACAAATGATGCGTTTGAAGCTTCATCGCTGCGTCTTAATTGAGACACCGTTAAAATGAGAAGCCCGATTCCAATGACAACATATAGTGCTGAACGGGTGGATGATTGTCGCATTTTAAAAACCTGAATGTCTGCGCGTTAAATCTTGAAAACCGGTGGTCCGGTACAGCCTTTCTTCGACACGGAGAACTGTTAAGATTGTGTCGAATCTACTGATTATTCCGATTTGTTTGATAATTCAGGCTTGTCTCACTGCCTGGACGACAAGTTGAAGCATGCTTGTTTTTCCCACTCGCCCCAGAGCCCCAAAGTGACGTTCTGTCTGCAAGCAATCGAACTCGTGTTATTGGACGGCTATGATTCGACTTTTAGAATTCGACTTTGAAAGGGCGCGCAGGATTAGATCATCCATGACCAGTCAAACGCAGGAACTACGACGCGATTTAGGTGTGTGGGGCGCCATGATGATGGGCTTGGGATCCATTGTCGGAACCGGCGTGTTTGTGAGCATCGCAATTGCGGCCGGCATTGCGGGAACCAATGTCGTCTTTGCGATCGCGCTGGCGGCGGTCGTGGCGATCTGTAACGGGCTAAGTAGCGCCCAGTTGGCGGCTAATTATCCCATCAGCGGGGGCACTTATGAGTATGGTTACCGTTTGCTACCCAACGTGTTGGGATTCGTCGCTGGGTGGATGTTTCTATTTGCCAAATCGGCGTCCGCTGCAACTGCCGCGCTAGGGTTGAGCGGATATATATTATTAGGCGTCGATCAAAGTGGGCGTTTCATAACGACAGCATTAGGGATCGGCGTGCTATTGTTACTCACTCTGTTGACGCTGGTAGGTATCAAGAGAACAAGTGGCATCAACATCGCCATCGTATCTGTTACCTTAGCGACGCTTCTGTGTTTCGTAGTAATGGGAGCACCTGCCGCCGTTGCGAGCGCGCCCGAAAATTTACCAATTTTGGTTTCGTTTAGCAAAATTTTCAATCCAGGAGACGCGGGGGCATCGTTGCTGCATGCAACGGCCCTGATGTTCGTCGCGTATACGGGCTACGGTAGAATCGCGACGCTAGGTGAAGAGGTTAAGGATCCGCGACGCACGATACCGATTGCGGTGGTAACGACACTGGCCGTTTCGATGCTGCTGTACCTCTTGGTCGCGTTGGTCGCAGTAGGAACTGTAGGAGCGGACACGTTTGCTGCGGCTTCAAAAAATCACATCGCAGCTTTGAGAATAGTGGCAGACCAATTTCCGCAGCCGTGGGTGGGGATCGTCATTTCGGTGGGAGCGGTCACCGCGATGTTGGGTGTCCTTTTGAATTTAATCCTCGGTTTGTCGCGCGTCATGTTGGCGATGGCGCGACGTAAAGACATGCCCCAGCGTTGCGCGGATGTCTCAAAATCCGGCGGTGTACCTATCCCAGCAACGCTTTCCGTCGCAGCAATCATTGGGTTGCTAGTACTTGTTGGAGACATCAAACTGACCTGGTCGTTCAGCGCTTTTGCCGTGCTGATCTATTATTCGATCACCAACTTATGTGCACTTCAATTGAAACAGGCACAAAGGATCTTCCCCATTTGGACCGCTTGGGTGGGGCTGGTTGCCTGTTTAACGTTGGCATTCTGGGTAGATCGCCAAGTCTGGTTTTTGGGCTTGGGATTATTAACGCTGGGATTGCTCTGGTTCTTCATCGCTGAACGTTTGCGGACCGGTGCTTCCGCCCAAGGCGGCGAGTAAAACCGCGACCTTGCTTGCTTCGGTGCGCGGTTTTATTTCGGCGGCTTCTATTTTCAACGAGTCCTTCTCTTAATCGGAAACAGCGATCGTAGCCGTCATTTTCCAGCTTTCGAATGTGGTCGCTCGTTGGTGGACCACGTCGAATCCATTGGTCACAAATAGATCTTTGTAGTTGTGCGAAAATGAGAGCTCTTCGCCAAACGGGATCGAATTTACGTTATTCTCCAAATCGTGATCGGAGGCGTTGGGTTCAATCGCAAAGAATATCGCGGGTGAGAGATGCGCGGAGATACGGTTCATCATGAGATTCAGTCGGGAACGACGAAAATACTCCATCACTCCTCCATTGGTCACAAACAGCGTATTAGGCTCCGCGTTTTCGATTACCCAATCGACCCCGTCGGCAGTCAAAAACTGAATTCGTGGATCAAAATGATCTGCCTGACGATTACGTTCAATCTGTTGTCGGTTGATATCAATGCCCACTGCCGATTTTATGTTGGGAAACTGTTGAACCATATAGTTCAACAGTAATCCGGAGTTGCAGCCGAACTCAACGATCTGGTGCGGAGCCCTTGTTGCACAGATTTTCAGAAGCTGTTCAAAATCGTGTTTCTGTTTTTCCAAAAACATTTGCTCAAATCGGTGATCGCAATTTTCTGCAAAGACGTCCCCCCCTTGGCCACTCCAGAAATCTTCGTGCAAAGCCTCAAAGAATTCCTCGCGCTGCTCTAGGCGCGCTTGGTGTTTTAGAAAGGCCATGATGGATTTGTCGCGGAGCCCTCTTGGCGCGCTAAGCGGAGACAACATCAATTGTTTCGCTCGGCGTGGAGCTGCCTTTGCCGCGAATCGGCCAAGCGAAATTTTGGCTTTTTGTTTGAGGCCGTAGTGCTCGGCGTCGTCGATGGTGAGAATCTTATTCATGGTTTGGTTGCCGCATATCAAGATAAGTGGATGCTTAATTGGCTTGCCTGGGCGGCAGGCCAAATTGAAAAGGTCTACCTCCGCCTTAATGCAACCGCTATTCCACTCCATCCTTTTTACGGCAATTCGACAAAAACGCGGTTATTCCAACGCATTTTTGGGTTTAAAGAAATCTAAAGCCGCCTTGATGATGAATTTTTGCATCATTTAGCGTGGCATTCATCACCGGTGATGTTTCCATTTGTCAACAAATGGATTGACGTTGAGACCTTGCTGGAGCTCGCCTTGCCAAGCATGGCTGTTCGTCCAGCGCTCCCGTTGGGGCTTCAACAGCGTGGGATTGCCAAGTTTGGTTTCTGGGCTTGGAATTAGTGGCGTTGGGATTGCTCTGGTTGTTCGTCGTCTGCTGTCAACGTATTAGCGTCAAGACCGACAGATCCTCGCAGATCCGAGCCATTGCCTGCTTCAGTAATTAGCCGCGCAGAGCGATTGAACGTCAAGTAATTGAATGCCCATTGAAAGAACACCAACACGCGATTCTGAAATTTGGCGAGTGAAAGAATATGAATAAATAGCCACAACAGCCAAGCGCTGAAACCATAAAATTCAAACTTGCCCAAGTCAGCAATCGCAGCACTTCGTCCAATCGTAGCGAGTTGACCGCGATCTTTGTAGGCGAAAGGTTTAGGGTCGTCTGTTGAGATTGTTGCTGAAACTTTTCTTCTGATCACATTGCCAACATAATTACCCTGTTGAATTGCCACAGGAGCCACACCCGGCAGCAATTCACCTTCGGCGTTTTCGCAGTGCGCTAAATCACCGATCACGAACAGATTGGGATAGCCATGAATATTCAATGTTGGTTCGACGGGAACGCGCCCGGAGCGATCACATTTTACACCTGCTGCCAAAGCGATTCTTTTTCCCAACGCAACGCCAGCAACGCCTGCTGCCCATATGACCGTCTCTGTTTCGATTCGTGAGGTGTGGTCGTCTTTGATAACTGTCACAAACTGAGGCTGAATGTTTTTCACCCGAGTGTTGAATTGCAATTCGATCTCAAGTTGCGTTAGAGACTGTTCCGCTTTGAGAGAGAGTTTTTCCTTAAACCCTGCGAGAACTCTTGCGCTCGCGTCGATAATGATCACGCGTGATTCTTCGGGGCTAATGTTGCGAAAGTCATGGAGAAGGGTGTGTCTTGCCAGTTCCGCGATCGCGCCCGCGATCTCGACGCCTGTCGGGCCGGCACCCACCACCACAAATGTTAGCAGGCGTTGCTTACGTTTGGGGTCGTCAGTAATTTCCGCTGCTTCGAATGCGGAAAGAACTCGTTTTCGAATCTCGGTAGCATCCTCAATTGACTTAAGCCCCGGCGCCACGGATTCGAATTGGTCGTTGCCGAAGTAAGTATTGGTAGATCCGGCTGCAACTACTAAGAAATCATAGGCTATCGACTCACGTACGCTTTCAAGTCGGTTTGATGTTTGGAGGTTTACACTGACCGTCTGTGCTTGGGGGTTCACATCCAGCACATCCCCAAGCACGACTGATACATTTTTTTGACGCCTGAAAATTGAGCGAATCGGGGCCGCGATATTCGCAGGAGATAGTCCACCCGTGGCAACCTGATAAAGCAGGGGTTGAAACAGATGGAAATTGCGTCGATCAATAAGAGTCACATCAACGTTGGCTCGCGCCAGAGACTTTGCGGTCTGCAAACCACCGAATCCACCCCCAACAACCACGACATGTTTCCGATATCCATCATCCATCGAAACCTCTTTCGTACAACTTAGAATGAAAACGAATCGCGCTCGGGATCTGTTCCGGCCCAGTCATCAATGTAGCAACGCAGTTGATGATTGTTAGCCGGAGATGCCCAGCTGCAACTAGTTTCTAAGAGGGCGATGCGATCGGTTGGGTTCGCACCTTTTTGCAGAGGCTCTCACTTTCGGAGAGGAGTTTACCAACCCGCAGAAGAAGCCGTTTGTGGATCTTCCACGCCCAGCTTTTTCATTTTCTTATAAAGTGTCGTGCGGTTGATGCCCAATTGATCGGCGGTCACATTGCGGTTCCAGTTGTTTTCGCGCAAGCACTGTAGAATGATCTGGCGCTCGGGACCTTCAAGCGCTTCCTTGAGCGTCTGCTTGACTCCAGGAACTGAAGGTTGAGCCGTCGCCATGATGGGGACGTGATTGCCTTCGCAAACATGTGCCGGCAAATCAGACGTGGTCAACAATGGGCCGCGTCCAAGCAACACTGCTCGTTCGACAACGTTCTGAAGTTCGCGAACATTTCCAGGCCATGGATAGCTTTGCATGACCTGCATCGCCATCGGATCAAAGCCTTCTAATTCCTTGCCTTCTTCTAAGCACACTTTCTCAAAGAAGTGGTTTGCCAGCATCGGGATATCCGAAACACGACGGCGAAGCGAAGGAAGTTCGATGTTGATTACGTTGACTCGGTAGTAAAGATCTTGGCGAAATCGACCTTCAGCAACGGCTTGAGAAAGATCTTCATTGGTCGCCAGCACAATCCGTGTGTTGACGCGAAAAGTCTCTGTTCCGCCGACTTGTTCGAATTCAAGTTCCTGCAACACGCGTAGTAGTTTGACTTGCATGCTGGGTGACGCAGTCCCGATTTCATCAAGGAAGATCGTCCCGCCGTCAGCCTGTTTGAACTTGCCTTCTTTATTGGTTGTCGCACCGGTGAAGGAACCTGCAACGTGGCCAAACAATTCGCTCTCAAGCAAATTCTCTGGAAGTGCACCACAGGCAACTTCGACAAAAGGAGCCTTTTTCCGTTTTGACCGTTGATGAATCGCGCGAGCGATCAGTGATTTTCCCGTACCGCTTTCGCCCGTGATCAATACGGTCGCTTTTGTATTGGCGATGTTATCGACGGTGTCAAAGATCTTCTGCATGCGTTGGTCGTTGCCGACGATGCTTTCTTTGCCAAACCGTTTATCCAGCTGAGCCTTGAGTTGCTCGTTTTCTTCAAGAACCTGCTGTTGAGACAAAGCTCTATTGATCGCGATCAAAATTTCATCGTCGATCAGAGGTTTCGTCATCAGGTCAAATGCACCCGCACCGATCGCTTCGACACCCGTCTCAACGGTGGCGTATCCAGTCATCATAATCACGACGACATTAGGGTGATGCTTGCGGCAATGAGCCAAAACCTGCATGCCGTCTTCAGATCCCAGTCGTAGATCGACGAAGGCTAGGTCGTATTCTTTGCTGGCAAGTTCTTTTTCCGCCGATGCGGCGTCGTTGGCCATACCGGCGTCGAAACCTTGGTCCTGCAACCATCCGGCAAGGGATTGAAGTAAGTGCTGATCATCATCGACCAGCAGAATTCTTTGCGTGCGGCTTTGTTGTTTTTTGGACATGACGTGTGTCTGGTGAACATTTAAAAAAAATTAACGGCTGTTGTTTATTTAGGTCATAGGCGGCCTCCGTGTGGGATTTTTGCCAATTATCCCGCAAAAATCACTCGTTTGATCGACTTTTGCCACATTACTCAGACGGCAATACCGGCACCGCTGGATTGATCAGGATCACTGTCAAAAACCAATGTGAGCTGAATTGGTCAGGCCTTCTCTTAAAACGAAGGTGAAATTCATGTCCAAATAGCTTAACATGTTGCTGCATAATGATTGACCGTCGAGCGACTTTCCATTTCATGTGCGACGCCATCTTTGACCACTTCTAAGACGCTTCATGCCTTACAAAATCCTATTGGCCGACAGCCAACCTATTATTCACCATGGAGTCCGAGCCGCGTTTGCGCAGGAACCAGAGTTCGAAATTGTGTCTGCAGCAACAAAATCAGATCAAATACTCTCTCATGCACAGCGTCACCAACCGAACCTGTTGATTACCGAAGCTCGGCTCGACGGAAAAGATGCTTTAAAAACGCTCGAACAGGTGATGCCTCAACATGAAGACATTGTCGTAATTGTGTTCTCAGACAACGTGGATTCGTTCAACATTGCTCGCGCAGAAGCGTTGGGATGCTACGAGTACATACCTAAAACTCTTCCTTGTGAAGCGTTAGTGAGCGCTGCAAAAAATGGCATCCACGGATCGCCACGAACGCCTGACAGTCTGTTGCAGAAAACGCAGTTGCGGTTGAAAGATACGCGGCTTCCAGTGAATGCTCGGTCGGTGCTGACGGCGCGGGAGATACAAGTGATTCGGCATGTCGCAATGGGTCTGAAGAACCGCGAGATCGGAGTTTCCTTGGGAATTAGCGTGGAAACGGTCAAGGAACACGTGCAGAATATTCTGCGGAAATTACAGGTCAACGACCGGACGCAAGCCGCCGTGAAGGCGCATAAGAACGGGTGGGTATAGCGGTTGTGATTACCTCAGCGTGTAACCCTTAGGTAGCGTCACTTTTTGCTTCATCAGAAATTTGAACATTCTGGATTCAAAGTTGTCAAAATCACTTCCGAACGCCTTCGCAAAACTCTCCAGACGTTCTTTGGAGCCGTATGCTGTGAAGTCTTTGCGTTGCGCGTCGTTCCTCAAGTATCTCAGATACTCGCGCGGTTGAGTCTCGGCCAAGTAAAACGTGAGTCCCCATGCGTAGGCGTACGCCAGTTGATCGTCCGATCGAAACAATTCATCATCGCGGATGATCTCTTCCAACTTCCCCTTGGCCTTACCCTTCTTGATCGCGTACTGAATCGCCAGTAATCGGCTGGAATTGATTCGATCTTTTCGTCGCGTGTGAATGTAACTGTTGTGAACGCCTTTCGCTTCGAATAAGCACGCCAGACCTTCAACCAACCAAGACGAATAGTCGCCGAACCGATTGTGGACGCCTCGATTGAAGGCCGTTTGATGGGTCGCTTCGTGAATGACGGTGTTGGTGTCGAATATTGAGTCTTCGTCATTTTTCGTCTGATCGTAAGTTATGATTCGATTACTGCGCGGCGAGTAATATCCCAACATGTTCGGGTTGGCCTGATAGTAGCCTTTGAGCATACGATCGAACTCGCTGCGGGTGCTGAGCACGACCGCAACCATGAGGAATTGAGGCTCTTCCAGCTTCTGCCCGCGAGAAGAGAAAAACGCAGAAAAACGTCGGTTCAGATCCTCAAACGGTTTTGCCCATTTTTGATAGTCACCATGCGGATGGACAACCAAAAAGCTTGACGTGCTTGAGACGGTGTAACGGTCGCCAAACTCTTTCTTCAGCTTTGCCACCATCATATTGCGAGACATCACCGAAAAATCATTGGACACGACTTCGTAATCGTCGTGCGACTTTACGGGCAAGAATGTCATCCGCCCGTCTCGCCGAAGAAGCTGCATGTTTTTGCCATCCCACACCAGCGGTTTGCCAACGTAAGTGCGTTTATTCACTTCCACCTTGATTGTCATTTCACGTTTATCGTTCTGAGCGAACAAGGCGTCGGTCAGCGCGACACCCATCACGAAGCTGAAGATCAAGATTCTGGTGGTGCGGATGTGCATCGGGGCGGCCAAGGTTTATCAGAGGGGATGATGAACTTTAGGTTGCCCACGTGCGTTGGCAAAAATTTGTTGCCACAATCATCAATTTTGTGACAAATCGTAAATGGGAGTTCGTTTTCGGAGGCCGAATCCGATAAAATGAATCGGCCAGATCGCAATTGATGCAAAAAAGAAACATCGCCATGACATTTCCTGCTCGCGCAATTTACTCGTTAAACGCTGTTCGTATAAACGCTGTTCGTATAAACGCTGTTTGTCTGATCGCTTTGTGCTGGTTCTGCATCTTCAATTCAGCTGATGTGGCGTACGGACAATCCGAAGAAGTAGCCTTGATGGAACAGGTTGAAACGTTGATCGACCAATTGAATTCTGGGGTGATTGAGGATCGCGACTCTGCACAAAAGGAGCTTGCTTCTCTGGATCCTGACGCGCTTGACTATATCGACGTGCCGGACAAGAACGCGACGACCGACTTTGTAGAACGGCTACTGGCGGTTCGGAAAACGTTGGAAGCGAAAGCCGTTGAAAAAGCAACGCAGCCAACGAAGGTTTCTTTGGACGGTGAGTTCTCGGTCGAACAGGCCCTTAAGAAGATTTCCATCCAAACCGGAAACAACATCGAGCTGCGTGAGGGAGCGCCTCCAGACGTTGCGCAGAGACAAGTGAAACTGAGCTTGCAGGATGCCCCATTCTGGCAAGCCATCCACAGGGTGATGCAACAATCGAACTTGGATGTCGATCCTTACGGTGGAACCGTGCATTCGATTGTGCTCGTCCCACGCCCGCCAACGGCTGCCAATCCACCTGCCTTCAACGACGCCCCGGCGGCTGTTGTAGCAAGCCCTGCGCCCCCGCAAACCACCACGGGTATTCTGGCTGTGCAAGTCAATCGTGTTGATGCGTCACGCATTTTGAACGCTCCAAACTTGGACTATACAACTTTGAACATGTTGATTCGTTGGGAGCCACGAATACAACCGATCTCGATCGAACTGGCTCAAGCCACCCTCAAGATCGTCGATGATCAAGATAACACGATCACCCCGCTGAAACAAAATCCGATCTCGGCGGTCGTGCAAACAGAAATACCTGAGCTCAGCTTTCCGGTGAACATTCCGCTGATCAATCGCAGCGTGAACAGCATCAAGAAGATCTCCGGTACGCTCGACGCGGTGCTGCCTGGCCGCACCGAGACCTTTCGCTTCGGTGGACTAGAGGAATTGGAAGATGGAGCTTCACAGACTAAAAGTGGCGCAACGGTGACCTTTGGCGGCATCAAATCCAATGAAGAACTCTTCGGTGTCACGGTAGGGCTATCGTTTGACGACCAGTCGAACGAACTCGACAGCCACCAAGGCTGGACCTTCGAAAATGAAGCCTATCTTGTCGATCCTAACGCTCCTCAGATTCGCCATGAATCGGTTGCCTATGAAACGGTTGCTCAGAATGGTCAGCAAGTGATTGTTGAGTACTATTTCGAAGTGGATCCATCACCCTTCGATTTGGTTTATCAAACCCCTGCCGCCATCGTCAGCGTCTCGTTTGACTTCGAACTCAATGATATCCCGCTACCGTAGAGGAGAAGCCGAAAGAGGTTGTTTTCAAAACGGCTGTGGAATGCCGAAAACCAGAATTTTATGAAACTAACTTCGACTTCAATGGGTCTAAAGAGCGTTAGTTTTCTTATCGGCGAAAAACACAATGACCTCTTCAACTGATTCAGAGAAACAGCGCTCCCGCCCTTCGTATCTCCGCAGGTTTCTTTCCTGCACTTATTTGGCAGTCCTGATCGCGCTGGTGGCCGGAACTTTGGCAACGTTCTTTGCGAAACAACATTGGATTGCCGAAGTTTTTTGTCATGGGAGAATCCAACTGGCCATGGTCCTGGCGATTTGGTTCTTGGTCGCGATATTTTTCAAGCAAAAGTTGCGTGCGGTAGTTTCGTTGGCGTTTTTTGTGGTCAATGCGCTTTGGATTGTGCCTTACTTTGTTCCTAATCCAACCGTCGCCAGTTCTTCTACGATCAAAATCATGTCGGCCAATGTCCTCACATCAAATCGTCTATTTGAATCCTTTATAGAAACGGTAGAGTGGCATGATCCCGACATTGCGATCGTTCTGGAGGTTAACGAACAATGGAAGAAAGAAATTGAAGACGCACTTTTAACAAGCTACCCGCACCAACACATCATCCCCAAGTGGCATAATTTTGGGATAGGGATCATTTCGAAGCTGCCATTTTCCAGTGTCGAGCAGATAATTGCTCCCGACACAGATCTGATATCTCTGGACGCTCACTTGGTCGGACCGTCAGGGCGTCCGTTTCGATTAATCGCCACACACCCGTATCCGCCGCTGAGTCAGGGTTGCTTCGTTTCGCGCAGCCAACAATTGATCAGGCTTGCCAAACAGCTTGATCCCTCCGAGGACAATATTATTGCCGGGGACTTTAATCTCACGCCGTGGTCTCCTATTTTCTCAGAGGTTCTTGCCGCGGGTGATTTAAGGGACGCGCGATTGGGGTTTGGCGTGGCAGCAACTTGGTACGGGTATCCCACGGTTCTCGCAAGTCTCCAAATAGACCATCTGCTAATCAGCAAATCGCTCACAACGGTCAACCATGAAATTTCAGGAAACTATGGTTCTGATCACCGCGCGGTTATTGTCGAAATTCAACAGCCAGAGATTAATATGCCAAACCGCCCTGCCCCGCCGCCTGCTTCGTCTGTCGATTCTCAATCAGTTGTTACACCGAAGGTTTCTCTCGTTTATTCGCCCGAATACCTAATTGATCTTGGCGGGATGGAAAAAATGCACCCGTTTGATATTCGCAAATACGAGAAAATTCACAACGGCTTAGCGGAAGCGCAGTTGATTAGCGCTGTTGATGTTCTCAAGCCAGAACCGCTGACCGAAGAAGATTTGAAGCTGGTACACACTGACGATTACCTCCAGCGGTTGAAAGTGCGTGCGAACATTGCCACCTATCTGGAGGCGGATTTACTAAGACTGTATCCCGGATCGCTGGACGAGGCGGTTCTTAAGCCGTTTCGCTATGCCAGTGGTGGCACCCTGCTAGCCGCGCGGCAATCGCTCAAAACAGGCATCGGCGTCAACATCGGCGGGGGCTACCATCACGCGAAACCAGATGTCGGAGAGGGTTTCTGCGTCTACGCCGATGTGCCTATTGCGATTCGGAAGCTTCAGCAGGAAGGGCTAATTCAGCGGGCCCTGGTCATTGACGTAGACGTTCACCAAGGCAACGGAACCGCCGAATGTTTGGCCGATGATGATACAACCTTTACGTTTTCGATGCACCAAGGCGACATTTACCCGATCCCAAAATCGACCAGCGACCGTGATGTCGAGATGAATGCTGGAGATGGGGACGAAAAATTCCTTGCCGTGCTTGATGAACACTTGGATGACATCATCAAAACGGCTGACGCCGACATTTGCTTCATCGTTGGCGGCTGCGATACGCTCGATGGTGATCCACTCGCCCGCTTGAGAATGACCGACGAAGGCATCGCCGAGCGCGATCGGATGATCGTCGATCGTTGCGTTAAAAACGACTTGCCGGTCGTGCTCACGCTTTCGGGAGGCTACAGCAAGGACGCTTGGCGCAGTCAATATCTCAGCATTAAACGTCTGATCGAACATTACGGTTTGGAAATCAAGAAACCATAGAATCGGCCATGCCAAAGGCGCGAGAGCCAAACAAGGATCTGCTATAATCTGATCTGAAAGGGACAATTCCCTACGACCGGTCACCGATGTCCAATCGCCATATCAAACATGTTTTCTCAATATTCAATTCGACAAATGCTGATTGTGACTGCCGGCGCGGCGATTTTGTTTTCGATCTTGGGGATGGGGATTCGCCAAAACAATTCGATGGGCTGGGGCGTTGGGGTTTCGTTAGCGCTGCTGCCGGTGTTGTTTATGGTTTACGGGATGATCGCCGTTTGTGCCAAAGTGTTTTGCCAGTTTGGCAACTCAATGCTGGGACCGTTGGATACTTCAACTTCAGTAAATGTCGTTGTGCAGCGACAACCGGTTATGCCTGACCCAGAACCCGACCAAAAGTCTGACTCAAATATTGCCTCCAATGAGGCGACCGATGGCCAGTAGTAAACGTAGATTAAAGCCTCCGGTGAATTTGAATAAGCCGCGAGTTCTTTGGAAACCATTGCTGCTGATTTTATGTGCGGTGATTCCTGCCACTACTGGCTACGCGCAGCAAACCTTTAAGCTGACGGTGTCCAGTGAATGTTGTTTGTCTAGCGAAGGATTCCTATATCGGCATGTTGAAATTTCTACTCCCAATGGATTACCTGCGGCCAAAGATATTTCGGTTTGGTGTCATGTAGAGTCGCAGGGGAATGGGCGATGGCAAGCGCAGATGATCCAGCCAATACCTGTGACGCTCAAGGCGGGCGCGGTGCGCGTGGAAAAGGAGTTGTATTTGCCTTCGGGAGGAACGGGGGGGGTAGTCAGTTTTTCTTTGACGTCCGCCGACAGCACCAGAAAGCGGTTGTTGGAATCTCAATGGGGGCAGCTGGGGGCCAACTTTCATCACGTTTTAATTGTCGATGGCATTGGAGTTGATGAAAGCCAAGTCACCTTCAATCGGAACAGACGCACGAAGCAACCT
>CALDEW010000227.1 GCA_937942355.1 uncultured Pirellulaceae bacterium
CTTTCGGTGATCAATCGGCGTTTCAGTTGCCGCAGGAAGTACTCTTGATCCAGCTCCAAGGCAACGCGCAAAAACCCCTCGCTTTCGCCACGTTTTATCGCCAAGAACCGGTGCGAGGCAATGCGTTTGATCGGCTCGGAGAAGTCAAAGTACGCCTCAAATTTTGCCCCCGCCTCTTTCTTTCCCCGTTTCACCTTCGACGTAATCTTGCCGCTGACAGATTCATCCAAAAACCAGCGTCGGATTTCCGCATCTTCAACCCATGTTTCTGCAACGATGTGCCCTGCACCCGCGATCGCGGCGTCGGCGTCTGGGATATTTTTTTTGGTATCAATAAACGGTTTCAAGATCGACGTGCGGGTCATCCCCTGCCGCTGCTGGTTCAACAGCAAATCGGCCAGCGGTTGCAGCCCCGCTTCACGCGCGATCGTTGCTTTGGTTCGGCGTTTGGGTTTGAAGGGTAGGTAGAGATCTTCGAGGACGCTTTTATCATCACAGTCGATGATCTTCTGCTGAAGCTCGTCAGTTAAAGCGCCTTGATCGTTGATCGTTGCCAAGATCGTATTCTTGCGATTGGTAAGCCACTTATTCCGCTCGAGCTCGTCTTGCACGATGCGCAGTTGCGTTTCGGTTAGCCCGGCGGTCGCTTCCTTCCGATACCGCGCGATAAAGGGCAGGGTGTTGCCTTCTTCTAATAGGTTGATTGCAGCGGTCACCGAAGCGCTTTTCAATTTATGAAAGGACGCGATCTTTGACGCAACGTCGTGAAGATTAAGCTCTAGCTTCATGGAAGGTTAAGGCTCCGCCGGAAACCTACTAAAAACATACAAAATAGAATTAATATCAAACCGGTGTAGGTCTCGAGCGGCCCCTCGACCTCCCGGGATTCGTCGCCCTAGATTTACCCAACGTTCTGCAATCCGGCGGCGATACCGTTAATGGACTGAATCAGGCACTCCCGGTAGTGCTGGGAATCGGGGCCTTCGGGATCTTCACGAAGTTTCCGCAACATCGCCACTTGCATATAATTCAGCGGGTCAACGTAGGGGTTCCGAACTTTGATACTCCGCTGCAACCACGGTTCGGTGTCGAGAATGTCTTCGGTCCCGGTCACCTCCAGCAGCATCCTTTTGGACAGCTCAAACTCCGCTTTGATGTTTGAGAAAATGGCCTCTGCATCTTCCTTGTCCGCGAGCTCCGCGTACAAACCGGCAATCTCCATATCAGCGCGGCCCATTCCCAAGTGAACGTTGGCCAGCATCGTCCGGAAGAACGGCCACTTGCGATACATCTCTTTTAACTGAGCCATCCGTTGGTCGGAATCACCCGCCTTGAGGAAAGCCTCAAAACCGGTTCCCACTCCGTACCAACTGGGCACGTTAGCACGCGATTGCGTCCAAGCGAACACCCACGGAATAGCTCGAAGATCATCCAGTGTTTTCGTCGCTCTACGATGAGCCGGACGCGATCCAATATTCCAACGATCAATCTGATCAATCGGAGTCGCAGCTTGAAAGTACGAAAGGAACCGCGGGTGTTCCACCAAGGAACGATATTTCTCGTGCGCGCTGGCGCTCAACTGATCCATAATCGGCGCCCAAACTTTCGTATCGGACACTTCCACCATCCGGTGACCGGTTGAACACAACACCGCGTGGAGCAATTGTTCCAGATGCCGTTTCGCGATCGCCGGTTCGCTGTAACGCGAACTTACAACTTCGCCTTGTTCGGTGATACGAATCCGCCCGCGCACCGATTCGGGTGGCTGAGCGAGAATCGCCCGGTTAGTCGGTCCGCCACCGCGTCCCAACGAACCACCGCGCCCGTGAAACAGCGTCAACGTGATATCGTGATCTTTACATGCTTTGGCCATTTGACGTTGAGCCGTAAACAACATCCAGTTGGCCCGCATGAACCCGCCGTCTTTATTGCTGTCGCTGTAACCGATCATAATCTGCTGACGGTGACCGCGTAGTTTCAAATGTTCGGCGTAGACGGGATGTTCGAACATCGCTTTCATCGTCTCCGCAGCTCCCAAAAGATCGTCGACGGTTTCAAACAGCGGCACGATGTCGATCCGCCCAAACAGTCCGGCGCTCTTACCCAGCAACAGAACCTCCAACATGTTGCTGACGCTTTCGGTCATGCTGATGATGTAAGTTTCCATCGCGTGAGCGCCGTTGCTCTTCTGAGCCGAGTCGATCACTTCAAACAGGTCCAACAGATCCTTCACTTCATCGCTGGCAGCGGAGGGATCAAGCGGAGCATCGTTTTGCAAATGTTCCGTCAGCAGCTGTACCCGTTTTTCATCGTCGACTTCGTTATCGTCGATCCCTTCATAGCCGGGCACCAGTTCGTTCACCGCCTGCCGATGATGCCGAGCATGTTGGCGAATGTCCATCGAAGCCAAATGGAATCCGAATACATCGACGGCCCGAATCAACCTGCTGAACCGCCCGCGGACCAAACGCTCGCCTTTGTTTGCGATCAGGCTTTCTTCAATCAGTTTTAGATCATTGGCAAAGTCTTCGGCGCTGGCATAAGCTCTAAACTGAAGTAAGGCATCAATTTCATTCTCTTGGAGACCAATTATTTTGGCCGTCGCCATCAACCGGCGATACATCATCACCAATTTTTCTCGGTAGGGCTCCTGCTGGAAACGATCAAGCACTTCGAATTCGTGTTCGGGAACCAAATCTCGATCCGATTTAAGACTGGCCTCAAAGGCATCTGAAAATCCAACGCGGTTGCGGGAACAGCTCAACAGTTCGTACATCGTCCGTACTTCTTTTTGATAAAGCTCGAGCACCAATTTTTTTTGAGCTTGTAACGCTTCGATCGTGATCTCGTTGGTCACAAACGGATTCCCGTCACGATCTCCACCGATCCAAGATCCGTATCGCAAAATCGCGGGAACATCGAATTCGTGACCTGGATACACATCCTTAAGATCCGTTTCCAACTGTTGATAAATTCGAGGGACAAGATCGAACAAGGTATTTTCAAAAAAGTACAGGCCCGTATTTCGGACTTCGTCCATCACCGTAGGGCGGCGATCGCGCATCTCCGAACTTTGCCACAGCAACACCACGT